>JASEJQ010000075.1 GCA_030016635.1 Thermoanaerobacteraceae bacterium
ATGCCCATCCAACCCTGTCGGAGGGCATAAAAGAAGCTGCGGAGGACGTCCTGGGCATGCCGATAAATAAGGGCTAAGGGAAGTGATTATATGTCTACTCAAATGAAGGCTGTGCTTTTCTGCCTCCACTGCAATAGGGAGACAGAACATACAATAACATATGTAGGCAATGTGATAAAGAGCATAAGATGCGAGGAATGCGGTACTGAGATAGAGCTTAAGAGGGAAGCTCTGGTTAAGGATTATGCTGGTGATTTTATAGACAGGATTATGACCAAACCCACCAGGATGACAAAAGAACTGGAGAAAGACCTGACGGGTTTTCTCTGTTCCATGCCCATAAGGATCTTGACAAAGCCATACAGGGTATTAAAAGAAGTAAAAGAAGTGCTTAAGGAAGATAAGAAAGATGAAAAATAGTGTTGGGATAATTGTAAACCCGGAGTCCGGGAGGGATATACGGAGGCTGACCACAATGGCCTCCACTTTTGATAATAATCAAAAACTGAATATGCTGGAAAGACTGGTCATGAGTTTGCAGTCCATGGGTGTAGAGAGGGCCTATGTAATGCCTGATAGCTTTTCGATGGGCCAGAAGACCGCTGATACGTTAAAAGCCAGAGGCAAGCTTGAAATGGATATTTCTGTTATAGATATCCCTCTTACAGGAAAACCTGTTGACACTATGAGGGCGGCTGAAGCTTTTGGGGAGCTTGATGTTGACATTATTGTTGTTATGGGTGGGGATGGTACCAACAGGCTGGTTTTTAAATCAAACAGGGCAACGCCGATTTTACCAATATCCACAGGGACGAACAATGTCTTTCCCTATTTGATTGAGACCACTACAGCAGGGATAGCAGCAGGAGTCTATATCTATGGATATGCAGGTGATAATGCGATTCAAAGAAGGAAATTTTTAAGGGTATGCAGGGGAGATTTTGAGGATATTGCCCTGATTGATGTTGGCATTGTAGACGAGCTTTTTAAAGGCAGCCGGGCAGTATGGGATACTAAAAGGGTGAAAGAGGTATTTTCCACTGTGGCCAGGCCGGAGTTCATTGGTCTTTCGTCTATTGCAGGATATCTGGATATAGTTGATTTTGATTCTCCCTGTGGGGCCCATGTTATTCTCGGTTCAAAATATACAGTAAAGGTGCCATATGCGCCTGGGACTGTGGACAGCATAGGTATAGACCTGTATGAGAGGATGGAGCCGGATAGAGAGTACGTGATTGATTATGGCGATTTTATGCTTGCCCTTGATGGAGAAAGAGATATAATAGTTAAAAATGGGGATGGCACAAAGGTTATCCTGGGCCTTGATGGACCAAAGGTTTTAAATGTTTCTGCGACATTGAAGAGTGCTGTGTCTAGAGGCATTTTTAAAAGGGGCTGATTGAAGTGAGGAGAGGAGAGGTCTTAAAACTGGGTTTGATACCCTATCTCAAAGGTAAAGAGATTCAGCTTGCCGCCATGGAAAGTGTAAAAAGCGGAGAGACAGATGGGGTGCTTATTATCCTCCAGCATCCGCCGGTGTATACCATTGGCAGTGCCGGGGGTTTTGATAATATTTTAATCCCTCCCTCTAATGTAAATACAGACCTTTCATATTTCAACCTGATAAATCCCTGCGGCATAACAGATTTTGGTGTTACATCATTAAATAAGCTTGGCATAGATGAAGATATATTAAAAGTAAGAGAGAGAATGATTGACAGGTTTAAAGATGTATATGATATAGGGTTTGAGGAGATATCCTTAGACAGATTGGTGGCGAATGAAGATGCAAAAGCCTGATTGGCTCAAGGTCAGGGTATCATCGGAAGAACTTAAAAAAATGCAGGTTTTTTGAGCGATATGTTACTAAACACTGTATGCCAGAGTGCGGACTGTCCAAATATAGGAATTGTTATATGATTTATGATAAGATCAAATAAAATTAGGTTATATAAAGCCTTGAGTTGGTATATCAATTTCTATAATGAGTTCATGAGTCATTAAGTACAATCAATCGTTATCAACAGACTTTTATTACTACTAAATGTGATATCTGGGGTGAAAGGCATATGGATGAAAATATCAGATCGGCAAATGTTCAAAGAGCATGGCAAGCTTTAATTGAAGGAAGGGATATGCCGGGATGTCATGTTGAACAGCATGTTATAGACTCATGGGAACGAAGCATTAAAAACTGTGTAGATCCCTACATGGATAAGGGGAAAATATATCTCAATAAGAATGATATAAAAAAGCGTATGACTGAAAAGGGAGATATAATTGGGGCATCTATACAGGTTATGGATAATCTTTATGAATTCGTAAAGGGCAGTGGTTTCGTGGTAATGCTTTGCGACGAACATGGATATATATTACGTTGCATTGGCGATGATGAAATAATGCAGTCTGCATATAAGTTAAACTTTGCCGAGGGGGCCAATTGGAGCGAAGAATCTGTTGGTACCAATGCCATTGGGCTTGCAATTAAGTTGGACAGGCCTATACAAATTTTTGCAGATGAACACTTTTGCTATAACTTTAAATCTTGGACATGTTCCTCTGCACCTATACATTATAAAGATAAAATAGTTGGGGTACTAAATATGTCTGCACATTATAGTAAGGTAAACCCTCATACCCTTGGCATGGTTGTTGCAGCCGCTAATGCTATAGAAAACCTTATCATAAAGAATGAAACGGTTCATGACCTTAGTATAACTAATGACATTCTTTCAATGATAATGGGAAATATAGACGATGGCATAATAGCGACAGATAATAGTGACAATATTATACGGGTCAATACGAGGATATATGATGTTTTACATATAAAACAGGAAGATCTTATTGGTAAACCTTTAACCGAACTTATAGACAAAGAGGATATAGCAAAGCTGAAATCTCAGTGCAATATGAGCATATTTAGAGAGGTTGTATTTAAAAAAGGTTCTTCTCACTTTTGTAATGTAAGGTGTAAAAATATTATTGATGAGAATAGATTGATAGGTACGGTATATATGATTTCTGAGGCGCAAAAGGTAAAAAATCTTGTAAATAAAGTAACTGGCTTTAACGCATACTTTAATTTTGAAGATATTAAAGGTAAAAATAAAAAGTTTTTAGAGACAGTAGAAATGGCAAAAATAGCAGCCAAAAGCTCTTCAAATGTCCTTTTGATAGGAGAAAGTGGTACAGGAAAAGAAATGTTTGCACAGGCTATTCATAATAATAGTTTTAGGAAAAATGGACCATTTATTGCTGTGAACTGCGGGGCTGTTCCAAGAGAACTGATAGCAAGCGAACTATTTGGTTATGTGGAAGGTGCATTTACTGGAGCTAGAAAATATGGAAATCCCGGCAAGTTTGAATTGGCTGAAGGTGGTACCATATTCCTTGATGAGGTTGGTGATATGCCTCTTGATATGCAGGTAGCGCTCTTAAGAGTTCTTGAAGATAAGACAATAACGCGTATAGGTGGCAATAAGCAGATACCCGTTGATGTAAGAATTATTGCCGCAACCAATAAAGATCTGAAAAAGGCTGTCCAGAGTGGTAGTTTCAGAAAGGATCTTTATTTTAGACTTAATGTTCTCACTATAAATATGGTACCACTAAGGGAGCGGATAGATGACTTAGAGATTTTTATAGATTTCTTTATCAAGAAGTACAACACTCAACTTGGTAAAAATATACGCGGTATTACAGACACAGCGCTCCAACGCTTTAAAGAGCATAAGTGGCCTGGCAACATAAGGGAATTAGAGAATGCAATTGAGAGAGCTGTGAATGTTTCTGAGGAGTATATAGATATAGATTCTTTGCCATCTGATATTGTGAAAAACCCTGTAAAGAATAGAGAAATTGGTACATTGGACGATGTAGAGAGAGATACAATCCTTCAAGCGCTTATTCAAAATGATTTCAATATAACTCAGACTGCGAAAAAGTTAGGTATTGGGAAAACCACACTTTACAGAAAAATAAGGTTATATAACATTTCGGGTCTAACCGTTCCATTTTGAACCGTTCCATAATGGAACGGTTTCTTTATTTAAGCACAAAAAACATAGAGATATAGCGTCTTTTACTTTGGCATGATTTTTGCGAGTAGAGCTTTTGTAGAAAAATATGAAAGTGAGGTGAATATCTTGTAAATGTCACTTGTACATTGAGATTTATTGAGGCTTTAAAAATTATAATATGTGTGAGGTGAATTGTCTTGGCAGATTTAAGTAAAGAACAGCTTTTAAAGATGTATAAGAAAATGGTTTTAATAAGAAAGTTTGAAGATAGAATTGGAGAAATTTATGGCAAAGGAGCAATACCTGGAGAAATGCATTTGTCTACAGGCCAAGAAGCAGTAAATGTCGGTGTATGTATACAGTTAAGACCTACAGATACTGTTGCGGCCACACATAGGGCACACGGGGCTTTGATTGCCAAAGGCGTAAATCTTAATAAAATGACAGCGGAACTCTTTGGAAGAGAGGCAGGATTGTGCAAGGGTAAGGGAGGTCATATGCATTTATTTGATCCATCGATAAAATTTAGTTGTAGTGGTATTGTTGGAGCAAGTATGCCTCTTGCAGCAGGAGCTGCACTGGCTGCTAAAAGAAAAGGTACAGATGATGTAGCAGTGGCATTCTTTGGAGATGGTGCTGCAAATCAGGGAACCTTTCATGAAAGCATGAATCTTGCAGCTCTTTGGAAACTGCCTGAGATATTTATATGCGAGGATAATCAGTTTGGAATATCAGTAAGAAAAGAAGCCTCTACATCTGTAATTTCTAATGCTGACCGGGCAGCTTCTTATGGAATACCAGGGGTTCAGGTTGATGGAAATGATGTTATAGCTGTATATGAAGCCGTCAAAGCCGCAATAGAAAGAGCCAGAGGTGGTGGTGGTCCTACACTGATTGAGTGCAAAACCTACAGGATAAAAGGCCATTTTGAAGGAGATCCTGAGGTTTATAAGACAAAGGAAGAACAGGAAGAATGGCTCAAGAAAGACCCCATCAAGAGGTTTACAGATATGCTTTTATCCAGAGGTGATATTACCCAGGGTGAATTAAATGATCTGGACAGGGATGTTAAGAATGAAATAGAAGAAGCTATAAAATTTGCTGAAGAATCACCATGGCCCAAAGCGGAAGAGGCCCTGGAGGATGTATTTGTTAATGGAGGTGTTGACTAATGACACGTGAATTGACGTTTGCTCAGGCAATAAGCGAAGCACAAGCTCAAGCAATGGAAGATGACGAGAAAGTATTTTTAATGGGCGAAGATGTTGGAGTATATGGAGGTATATTTGGAACAGATGTCGGACTTTATGAGAAGTTTGGACCTGAACGGGTAATTGATACACCTATATCTGAATCAGCCTTTATAGGTGCTGCTACAGGGGCTGCCATTGATGGACTGAGGCCTATAGTTGAGTTGATGTTTGTGGATTTCTTTGGAGTGGCTATGGACCAGATATATAATCATATGGCAAAGAATACCTATATGTCTGGCGGAAATGTTCATGTCCCTGTTGTGCTCAGGACTGCAATGGGCGGAGGCTATGGAGATGCTGCCCAGCACTCTCAGATTCTCTACTCCATTTTTGCTCATGTACCAGGGCTTAAGGTGGTAGTTCCTTCCACACCATATGATGCAAAGGGACTTTTGCTAAGTGCCGTAAAAGATGATAACCCGGTTATGTTTTTTGAGCATAAGTTATTGTGCGGATTGGACTGGCTTCCATTTGGAGTAAAGGGACCCGTACCGGAAGAGAGATACTATTTGCCAATAGGAAAAGCAGATATAAAAAGAGAGGGTAAAGACGTTACAATAGTTACAGCTTCTCTTATGGTGCACAGAAGTTTGGATGCTGCTAAAATCCTTGAAAAAGAGGGAATAAGTGCTGAAATAGTTGATTTGAGGTCATTGGTACCTCTGGATAAGGAGACAATATTAAACTCTGTAAAGAAAACAAAGAGACTTCTGATAGTAGATGAAGATTATCTAAGCTATGGAATGAGCGGAGAAATAGCAGCTATAGTGGCAGAGAATGCTCTTTATTATCTTGATGCTCCTATAAAACGATTGGCTTTACCCGATGTGCCCATTCCTTTCAGTAAACCGATGGAGGACTATGTACTTCCGAATTCGCAGAAGATAGCTCAAGCTGTCAGGGAATTAATGAAGAGCGAGTAATAGTTTTTAGGAGGGGTTATATGATATGGATAGAATAGAGATAATTATGCCGAAAATTTCTGCCAATATGGAAGAAGGAATAGTAGTAGGTTGGAGAAAAAAAAGGGGTGAAATAGTAAAAAAGGGAGAGACAATTGTAGATATAGTTACTGGTAAAATAAATTATGAATTAGAGTCACCTGAAGATGGACATATTGCAGAAATAATGGCTAAAGATGGACAAATAGTACCCGTAGGGCAGGTAATAGGCTACTTGGATAAAGAAGATAAAGTGGAAATTACTGAGAATATATCGAATATATCTGCAGAAAAACAATCGCCAGGTTTGAGAGAATACAGAGCTACACCACTAGCAAAGAAAATAGCTAGAGAAAATAATGTTGATCTCTCTAAGATTGTATTACCAGAGGGTAAAACAGTCATAGGAGAGGAAGAAGTAAGAAGTTATATTCAACAACAAAACGAGCATAGTAGAAACGATTTACTTACAAAAGTAGAGAATTTCAGCAAAAGTGGTGAAGATTATACACAAGTGCAGATTGCCGGGATAAGAAAAGCGATAGCTGATAATATGTCCAAAAGCGCCTTTTCAGCACCTCATGTTACGCTGACTACAGATGTGCTTATAGATAATCTTTTGGCGCTTAGAGAACACTTGCAGGATCAGTTAAATGATAGTAAGATAACGTTAAATGATATGCTGATTCCATTTGTAGTTAAAGCGTTGTCTGAGTTTCCTGATATAAATGGGATTATAGACAATGACACAATAAAACGTTTTAATAAGGTTAACTTAGGGGTAGCTGTTTCTATCGAAGAGGGGCTGATAGTCCCTGTTATTAAAAATGCACAGACCATGTCCCTATCAGAGGTATCCGTAGAAACCAAACGATTGATTGAAAAGGCAAGAAAAGGGCAACTGACAGAGGACGAGATAAGTGGAGGAACATTTACTATAACCAATCTTGGTATGTATGGAATAGATGGATTTACACCAATAATAAATCCACCACAGATAGCTATATTGGGTATCGGACAGGTCGTTGAAAAACCTGTAGTTAAAGATGGCAATATTTGCATTGGCAATACTATGGTGTTAAGCCTATCCTTTGATCACAGAGCAATAGATGGGGCACAGGCTGCAAAATTTTTGAACATGCTTAAGAACTATATACAAAATCCATATGCACCAGTAATAAGAGTAGTTTAAAATATTTAATGGGAATTTTTGTTAGACAGATGATTTTCTAACAAAACATACAAGGTCTTTCCTCTTATGTTATAATGTAGTTAAAGAAATCGTAAAACTACGTAAAAGGAAGACCTTGTATATATTTTTAAACTATTTTAGTTAATCATCAAAGAATAATAAAAGTAGAGGAGGGTTCAATAGTGGACTATGATGTAATAGTTGTAGGCGGTGGGCCTG
>JASEJQ010000076.1 GCA_030016635.1 Thermoanaerobacteraceae bacterium
TTATCCAAAAAAGGGGAGTGCCGCTAACACTTAAATAGTGTTTTGCGACACTCCCGCTTTGTTTCTTATTGTCTTTTTTAGGTTTATGGTTGTTTTAGTTAAACTTCATACCAATCATATTTTAGATGGCTATATTTAGCGTACCTCAAATATAGCAAACTTCAAATAGTTGGTTTCTCTGGAAGCAGGGAGGACAGGATGGTCTTTGGCCTGGCCACGAAACTCTACCATTCTGAGCTTCTTTCTCGTATCCTTTGCTGCGTCAACAATAATGCTTAAAAATTCATTTGGATTGATATGCTGTGAGCAGGAAGAAGTTATCAGAAATCCTCCGGGATTAATAAGCTTCATAGCCCTCAAATTTATTTCCTTATAACCACGGTAGGCGCTCTTTACTGTTTTACTGCTCTTGGTAAAGGCTGGCGGGTCCAGAATGATCACATCATATTTTACGCCCTCCTCATCATAATTTTTCAGGAGGTCAAAGACATTTGCCTCTTCAAACGAACATGATTCTGATAAATTATTGAGTTCGGCGTTTTTACGTGCTATTTCCAAAACCTGTGGGGATATGTCTACACCCCTTACACTCTTAGCCCCAAAAGAGGCAGCATGAATAGAAAACGAACCGGTATCGCAAAAACAGTCAAGAACGTTGGAGTCCTTTACAAAAGGTTTTATTGCCATACGATTTTCTTTCTGGTCTAAAAAATATCCAGTTTTCTGGCCATTTTTCATATCCACCCAAAACCTCAGGCCATTTTCCTCAAACTGCTGGAGGGTATCAAAATTACCATAGAGATATCCAACCTGCTGCGGCATATCCTCCAGCTCCCTGATTGGAACATCATCTCTTTCATATATCCCTCTTGGTTTCAATATATTTACAAGCATATCCACAATGGCAGCCTTAAATTTTTCTATGCCTATTGTCAGCGACTGGAGAACCAAATAGTCACCAAATTTATCAACTATAAGACCCGGCAGGCCATCGGCTTCACCAAATATGACCCTGCACGAAGAGGTATTAACTATCTTCTTTCTGTATTCCCATGCCTCATTTATTCTTCTTTCAAAAAAATAATTGTCAATCTGTTCATCTTTATTTCTGGTAAGGAGCCTTACTCGAATTTTGGATTTTGGACTTATAAAACCCCTTCCTATAAACTTTTTCTTAAAATCATATACCTCAACAATGTCACCGGCTGTGTATGCACCTTCAACAGAGCTTATTTCATTGTCAAAAACCCATGGATGTCCGTTTAATATCCTGTCTATATTTACCTTTTTTAAAAAAAGTTTTGCCATATGTATCTCCCTTTTTAATAGTTTTTGGTATAAAATATATATGGTGAATTTATATGGAAGTAATTGCCATTGTTCCAGCATATAATGAAGAACCAAGGATTGCAGATGTCCTTGATGTTTTAACCCACATAGATTATTTTACCGGTATATATGTGGTTGATGATGGCTCCATAGATGATACGTCGATGGTGGCAAATCGATACGATGTAACTACTATAAGACATTCTCAAAACCTTGGAAAAGGTGCTGCCATTCAAACGGTACTTGACATGACAGATGGTGATTATTATTTGTTTTTTGATGCCGACCTCATTGGTCTTACCAAAAGCCATGTTGACGCACTTATTGAGCCACTCATCAGGTCAGAGGATATAGTAATGAGCGTAGGTACATTTAAAGCTGGAAGTAAAGTATCTGTAAATCTTGCTCAAAAATATTTTTCTATACTGAATGGTCAAAGGTGTCTTAAAGGATGTTTTGCCAAACAACTTCCCAGCCTATCCTGGACACGATTTGGTGTAGAGGTATTTATGAGCAAGTATGCAGATATAAAACATTATAAGGTATGCTATCCTGTGCTGTATAACCTCACTCATTACCGTAAGGAAGAAAAACTTGGATTTAAAAAAGGTTTTCTATACCGGTTGCAAATGTATAAGGAAATACTTTATACATATATGGTATATAAAAAATACATTTAATCATCTATTCTTTTAAGATTATTTATCTCTTCCTCTACAGGTGTAACATAAATGGTTTTTTGATTGGTATATATTACTTTACCCGGTTTAGCACCCGAAGGTTTTTTAACAAATTTTTTTAATGTATAATCTACCGTAACGTTACTGGATTTCCTTGCTTTACTGAAGTAAGCAGCCAGCATCGAAGCCTCCATTAAAGTCTTATCCGGTATTACGCCTCCGTTTGTCTTTATTATCACATGGGACCCGGGTATGTCCTTGGTATGAAGCCATATGTCGCTTGAAGAAGCATACCGCATTGTAAGTTCATCATTCTGAAAATTATTTTTTCCTACATATATGTCATAACCATCCGATGATATAAAGTGACGCGGTTTTGACTTTGTTATAGAGTTTTTTTTAGGTCTGTTATGTTTTATATAGCCCATTGATTCCAGCTCAGTTTTTATTTCATCTATTTCAGTTATATCATCAATATTTTGCAGGTTATTTTGCTCAGATTCAAGAAATTCTATTTCCTCCATTGTTTCTTTTATCTGTATCTCTATGTGTTCAATGGAGTTTTTAAGTTTATTGTATTTTTTATAATAACGTTGCGCATTTTCTATTGGAGTTAATGATGGGTCTAAATTTACTTCTATGATTTCATTATTTTCTCTAAGTATGTTAACCAGCCCGACAGATTTCATACCCTTTTTGATAATGCTCAAGTTAGCCATTATAAGGTCAGCATATTCTTTATAACGGTCTCTCTCTTTTCCAGAAGAAAGTTCTTCATGAAGATTTTCTAATTTTCTGTAGCATCTTTCCAGGTTGCTGTTTATTATCTTTAACAGCATTGAAAACCTATCGCTTACCAGTCCCTTAAACTCTTTATGATTATAAAATTCATCTACCATTATGGACATGGAGCTATATCTTCTTGCTTTAAAAATATCAAAAAATAATGGCAGGAAATCTTTATACTCGTTATTCTCCATATAAATAGTTGGCGAGTACTGGTTATTTAACAATTTATTTCGGACCTGAAATATTTCTTCTATTATTTTATCGTTTTTATTATAAGATTCAAAAGGATTAAGTCCACAGGACATTGCAATTGCACCGGCAAGAAAACTGCTGAATCCTTCTAAGCGTTCAACTAAAAAATTTTGCAGTGATTTGGAGGACTGGTTATTAAAAACCTCAATGATTTCTTCTTCAGCAGCAGTAACAATGTTAAGTTTATCCTGTTCTGGAGGATATATATAACTTTCTCCTGGAATTATCCAGCGCACACGGCTCATTTCCGGCTCTACATGTCGGAGAGAATCTATGATTTTACCATCCTCGCTGGTTAATATAATATTTGAATTTTTTCCCATTATTTCGACATAGAGAATAAGTCTTTCATCTTTCCAGCTGTTAAATGTAATTTCAGCAACTCTATCCAACCCCTTCTGCTTTATGCCGATTATTTCTCCTCCTTCAAGATATTTTCTGAGGAGCATGCAGAATGGAGGGGGGTTTAAAGGATTCTTTTTATCAGATTCAGTTATGCAGATATGAGAAAGCACGGGATGTGAGTTTATCAGGAACTTTATATTTTCCTGCGGTTTTCTAAGATGAAAAAGTATTTCATATTTATCAGGTTGATAGACCCTTTCAACTTTACAATTTACTATATTGCTTTCAAGTTCATTTATTAAAGCCCTTAAAGCTATTCCGTCTAACGGCATTAGAACACCTCCTGTATATACAAATATAGTATATCATGGGTTAATTAGTTTTAAAAGTTTTTAGTAAATACACTTTTATATTTATATCATTTAGGATATAATTTTCTATAAAAGGGTTTTGGAGGATGTGAAATGAAATTTGTAAAAATGCAGGGTATAGGTAATGATTTTATAATTATAGAAGACAGTGAGCTAAACGGAATAGATGCGATAGGACTTGCTAAGAGTCTGTGTGAACGTCATTTTGGTATTGGAGCAGATGGCTTGATTCTGGTCTGCAGTTCTGAAAAATATGATGCACGTATGAGGATAATAAACTCAGATGGCAGCGAGGCTGAGATGTGTGGGAACGGAATAAGATGTTTTGCCAAGTATATTTATGATAGAGGTATTGTAACAAAAAAGAAAATGGAGATAGAGACTCTTGCTGGTGTTGTAAAACCTGAGGTATTTACAGATGATACTGGAAGGGTAAAAACAGTAAAGGTAGATATGGGTAAACCTAATCTGGATAGAGAGAAGATACCTGTTAGAGGAAAAGGTTCTTTAATAAATGAAGAATTAACTGTATTGGATAAAACATTTAATATATCTTCAGTAAATACAGGAGTACCTCATACTGTTATATTTACAGATGATATAGAGGCTTTTCCGGTAGAAATATATGGTCCAAAGATAGAAAAGAACGACCAGTTTCCATATGGAACTAACGTAAACTTTGCACAGGTAGTAGACAGAGGGGATTTAAAAGTTAGAACTTGGGAAAGAGGGGCTGGATTAACTCTTGCCTGTGGTTCTGGAGCCTGTGCTGCTGCATATATATCACACCTTATGGGTTATACAGATAGTAGGGTACAGGTAAGTCTGCCGGGAGGAGATCTTTTTGTAGAAATTGAAGATAATATCTATATGACAGGGCCATGTGAAGAAGTATTTAGTGGATATATAACTATTATATAACATCCATGTCATGTTCCGGGATTTTTTTAGATATGCTATTGGTAAAATCAAATATTGCATTAAGTAACAATAATGAGTAAAATAGATATAAGATTAGCCTGAGAGATTATAGTAGAGTAAATTGCATGTATTTGCCCTGAATAATAAAATTTGCCTTTTAATAATTGGAGGTTGTTTTATGAACATAAAGCTTATAAACATTGGTTTTGGAAATATCGTTTCTGCGAACAGACTTGTTGCTATAGTGAGTCCCGAATCAGCTCCGATAAAAAGAATAATTCAGGAGGCAAGGGACAGAGGTATGCTTATTGATGCTACTTATGGTCGCAGAACAAGGGCAGTTATAATAACTGACAGTGATCATGTAATACTTTGTGCTGTTCAACCTGAAACAGTAGCCAACAGATTGAATTATAAAGATGAAGAAATAGAAGAAAATGTCGATCTTACAGATGAATAAGGTGAGATTATCATGAATAGGGGGATATTGATAGTTATATCAGGACCTTCTGGAGCTGGCAAGGGCACAGTATGCAAAGAGGTGCTGAGAAATGCCCCTTCATTGTGCCTTAGTGTTTCAACTACGACCCGGAAACCACGATCAGGAGAAATTGAAGGTGTAAATTATTACTTTATAGGCAGGCCTAAATTCGAAGAAATGATAAAAGAAGACCAATTTTTGGAATGGGCTGAGGTTTATGGAAATTATTATGGTACTCCAAAAGCCTTTGTGGAAAATCGGTTAAAAGAAGGCAAGGATGTAATACTGGAGATCGATATCCAGGGAGCTATGAAGGCCAGAGAAAAGTTTCCAGATGGGGTCTTTATTTTTATTGTACCGCCATCTATGGATGAACTGGAAAAGAGAATAAAAGGCAGGGCAACAGAGACAGAGGAGGAAATCAGGCTCCGATTCTCAAAGGCTTTTTCTGAACTGAAATATATTACAAAATATGATTATATTGTGGTTAATGACGAAGTAAGCAAGGCTGCACAAAAAGTATTGTCAATAATAACTGCTGAAAAATGTAAAGTGGAAAGAAACCTTGACCTGTATTTGAGACTGGAAAATGTTAAGGAGGGAAATTGATATGCTTTATCCAGCAATAAATGAATTACTAAAAAAAGTGGACAGTAGATATACATTGTCTATGGCTGTAGCTAAACGGGCAAGACAGTTGGTAGAGGGAGCACCAAAACTGGTGGATATAGACTCGACAAGGCCAGTGACTATTGCAACTTATGAGGTGTACGAAGGTAAAATCACCTATGAAAGGCAGAAATATGGCATAAAATGAGCGATATGAATATTTTAAATGGCAAAAATGTTGTATTGGGTATAACTGGAAGCATAGCTGCATACAAGGCTGCTGATTTGGTAAGCCGATTAAAGAAACTCGGTGCTAATGTAAATGTGATAATGACGGAAAATTCCACACGGCTTATTAACCCCATTACATTGCAGACACTTTCATCAAACTATGTAGCCACAGGTATGTTTGATGAAGTCAAGTCGTGGGAAATAGAGCACATATCATTAGCTTCGAGGGCTGATGTATTTGTTATTGCACCAGCTACAGCAAATGTTATAGGGAAGATAGCCAATGGCATTGCCGATGATCTGTTAACAACTACTGTTATGGCTACAAAGGCACCTGTTATAATTGCTCCTGCAATGAATGTAAATATGTTTGAAAATAAAATAACACAGGAGAATATAAATAAACTTAAATCCTTTGGCTACAGGTTTATAGAGCCGGCCACAGGAGTACTAGCCTGTGGTGTATATGGAAAAGGTAAGCTGGCCGATGTAGACGATATACTTAACGGTATAATAGAAACCCTGACTGTTGTCCAGACTAAAGATTTATCAGGCATGCATTTAATAGTAACAGCTGGCCCAACACAGGAGCCCATTGACCCGGTAAGGTATATAACAAACAGGTCGTCTGGAAAGATGGGTTATGCATTAGCAGAAAGGGCGCATATGAGGGGAGCAGATGTCCTGCTTATAAGTGGCCCTACAAGTCTAAATGCCATCTCCGGGGTGGAAACCATGAATATAAAGACATGCGATGAGATGTTACAGCGTATAATTGATAATTTTGAATGGGCAGACGCTGTAATTATGGCAGCTGCAGTGGCAGATTACAGACCTGAATTTGTTGCTGATCAGAAGATAAAAAAAGACGATGAAATCATTAACTTGAGACTTGTACGTAATCCAGATATTCTTGAGAAACTCGGCCAGATAAAAGGAAACAAAATACTTATTGGTTTTGCAGCAGAAACTGAGGATCTGGATGATAATGCCAGGAAAAAGATAATAAAAAAGAATCTGGACATGATAGTTGCAAATGATGTCACAAAAGAAGGAGCAGGATTCGAGGTTGATACAAATATAATCAGTATTATCGATCGCGAAGGGAAAATAACAAGATATCCACTGATGAGTAAGATGCAGGCCGCAGATGTTATTTTGGATAGGATACAGGACATAATGAAATAACTGGGTTTACCCCAGTTTAATTTTTTAGGGTGATGATATGAGCTGGATTGCAGGTGTTGTTGTAAATCTTCCAGTCAACAAAATAGATAGGATATTTGATTATGTGGTACCGGATGAGATGGAGGGCTACGTTGACATAGGTTCGAGGGTAGTGACATCCTTTAAAAACAATTTGATTGATGGTTTTGTTATAGAGAAAAAATCTACTGCTGATACATCTACAGAGCTAAAAAATATAATAGATGCAGT
>JASEJQ010000077.1 GCA_030016635.1 Thermoanaerobacteraceae bacterium
GCTGCCAATTTTTTTGTGTTGTTCAACCTGTTGCATTTAATTTTACAACGAACCCTTTTAAGACAGTTCAATTTAACTATTGACTAAATGGTGTGTGCGATTTAAAATGTAAGTGGAAGCGCTTCCACTATAGGAGGATTGATTACATGGCTACTATTGATGATGTTGCAAAAAAGGCTGGGGTAGGCAGAAGTACTGTATCCCGTGTCTTAAATAACAGTCCTAAGGTATCGGATAAAACAAGGGAACTGGTTTTTAAAGCTATTAAAGAACTGGATTATCATCCAAGCTCTATCGCCAGAGGCCTGGCCGGAAATTCCACATATACCATCGGTATAATTCTGGACAACACTATGGACAAGGCTTATGCAAATCCATTTATTTATGAAGTCTTAAGAGGCATAGAAAAGACAATATATGAAAACGGATATAATCTTTTACTGGTTGGTATGAACACACGCAGGGGGAACAAATTGGCAACAGAATTAATACTCCAAGGGAAAATGGTTGACGGTTTGGTTTTACAATCCCAACTGATTATGTCCCCTTTTTTCAAAATAATTCAAGGTTATAATTTACCTGTGGTTTCTATAGGTAAATTGGATAAAAAAAAGGAAATAAGCTGGGTTGATATTGACAACTTTGAAGCCGGTTATATGGCCGCGTCATATCTTTATTCTAGGGGATACAATAAAATTGCCTTCGAAGGCATTGATGACAGTAAGGTATTTGCTGTTGATAGATACAGAGGATATCTTAAATTCATTCATGAGATAGGATCGCAACCACTAATCGCCGACAAATTTTATAGCGATGTAGATGCCATCATATGCCTTGACAATATGTGTGCCTTTAAGGTGCTTCAAAATTGTAAACAGCTTGGAAAGAAAATACCCGAAGAAATAGGTATTATGACTTTTGATGATTACCCCTTAGCAGAATATCTTGAACCCACAATTACAAATATAGATGTAGACCTTTTTGCTCTGGGAAGTGAGGTAGGTAAAGAAATTCTCAGAAAAGTAAAGGAAAGGGACGGTGATGTAAAGGAGATTCAGATACCGGTTTCCATCAATGTAAGAGAATCCACAAAATGAGGGGGCGATAATATCTGATTCTGATGTAAGAAGGTCGTTTTCGGATGATAGTAGGTTCTGCAGTAAAATCATTTCTCTCTATTTTATGTAACTCAAATTAATAAGAAGAGGTGTCGTTATGAACAAAGTCAGTAAGATAGCATTGTCCATGTTTATCATTATGACTTTAATAATTGGTCTATCAGGATGTGGGAAAACGTCAACAGTACAACCTTCAGACGAGAAGACAGTAATAGAGTTCTGGCATTACTGGGATGGCAACAACGGCAAGGCATTAAACGAATTGGTTGAAAAATTCAACTCGCAGAACACCGATATAGAGGTAAAACCTGTGTTTATACCAGGCGGAGAACTGATTACCAAACTTCAGGCAGCTATCGGTTCCAACACAGTACCTGATGTGGCAGCAGTCGACATAACTGAAATGGCCCGTCTGAAATCTACAGGTAAACTCTTACCCTTGGATGATTATATCAAAGATAACAACATAGATATGGATCAGTTTTATCCGGCATTACTGGAATATGGCAAATCTGACGGTAAAACCTACTCGTTACCTGTAAGTACAAATAATCTTGCCCTTTTTTACAACAAGGATATCTTCAAAAATGCCGGTTTGGACCCAGACAAGCCACCTACCACCTGGGATGAGCTGGAGCAGTATTCTTCCGTCATAACAAGTAATCTCCCCGGGACTTATGGGTTTGAGTTTTATACCCAGGTAGGCGACAATGGCGAAGGTCTTACCTGGCAGCTTCAACCCTTCCTATGGCAAGCCGGCGCTGATTTTATTAAAGGTGGAAAAGCTGCTTTCAATAACAGTGCCGGTGAAAAGGCTTTAGGATTTCTGGTAAACCTCATACAGAAAAAATATGCCCCCGTCGGTTCATGGGACGACTTCTCTAAAGGCACGGCGGCAATGGTTGTAGACGGCTCATGGATGGTAGGTATCTGGAAAGATTCACTTAACTTTGACTTCGGAACTGCTATGTTGCCAATACCTCAGGGCGGCCAACACGCTACAAATATGGGAGGAGAACAAATCCTTGCCTTTAACAACAGTGAAAAAGAAAATGATGCAGCGGCAAGATTCATTGCCTATATGGTAGATAAGGATGCACAGATTGAATGGGACAAAAAGACCACTTTTATGCCTGTAAGGAAAGACGTAGCTGAAGACCAGGGGTTTATTGATTGGGCAAAAAACACCGAACCACGACTAATGCCCTTCATAGAGCAGCAACAGTACGCCCATGCAAGACCAAGCATTATAGAGTATCCGGCTGCTTCATTAGCTTTTGCTAAGGAAATAGAGAAAGCTTATTATGGCAAGGTAAGCGTAAAAGAAGCACTATTAAATGCCGAAAATGCAGTCAATAGTGCCATTAAAAAATAGATAAACTTATGGAAACAGTCTATACGAGGGCATAACGCCCTCGTATATAATATTATTGCATAATCAGGAATATATCAATAGATGTCAGGGGTGAAACTATGATAAAAAAAGGCGATAATGTGGTGGCATATGCTTTCCTGCTGCCCGTTATAATTCTTTTCGCCATTTTCAATGCATTCCCAATGCTGTATTCGCTTTGGCTTAGCTTCGTAGAATGGGATGGGTTCAGCCCTCAAAAGAAATTTGTAGGTATACAGAATTATTTAACCCTTTCAAAGAGCAGTGAGTTCTACAATTCACTATATATAACCATTGTCTATACAGTCCTGGTAACTATTTTCAGTATATTGATCGGCATGCTTGTTGCCAATATGTTAAACAGTAAAATACGATTCAGGTCCCTATACAGAACCCTGTACTTTATCCCTGTTGTAACCGCTACAGCAGCCTCAGGCGTGGTGTGGAAATACCTTTTAGACCCATCTCAGGGAATTATAAATAAATTTTTAACCATGTTTCAGTTGCCGCCTGTGCCCTGGCTTACCGACCCTTTCTGGGTCATTATTTCCATATCAATGGTTGGTATATGGAAAAGAATAGGATTTAACATGGTCATATATCTTGCCGCTCTTCAGAGCATTTCTCCAGGCTATTATGAGGCAGCGGATATAGACGGTGCAACCGATTTTGAAAAATTCAGGTATATAACATTGCCACTGTTAAAACCGACAACAATACTCTTGACAATAATGAGCTTTATTGACTCCTTCCAGATATTTGACCAGGTATACGTTATGACCAACGGCGGACCCATGGGTGCTAGTGATGTATTAGGGCTGTATATGTACAGGGAGGGTTTTAAGATAGGACATATTGGGTATGCATCTGCAGTAAGCTGGGTCATCTTCCTGTTTGTATTCATAGCTACCCTTATTCAGTTTAAAGTCACTGGTAAAGGAGAAGAGACAATATGAAGATTCCCAAACATTATTTATCATATATTATATTAACGATTGGGGCTTTTATTATGGTTCTTCCGTTTCTGTGGATGATTACAACCTCACTTAAACCGTTAAAGATGACCTATTCACCGCCTTACTTATTTCCTAAATACTTTGAATTCAAGAACTATGTCGAAGCCTGGAATTCATCAAACTTCTTGGATTACTACAAAAACAGCATTATCGTGTCGTTATCTATAACCATAGGCACTTTAGTATTTTCATCCATGGCTGCCTATGCTTTCGCCAGGCTTAACTTCAAGGGTAAAAATCTTCTGTTTTATATATTTCTTGGGACTATGATGGTGCCTTTTTATGTACAAGCTATACCTCTTTATAAAATTGTCGAGTGGCTTGGGTGGCTGGATACAAGAGCTGCTCTTATTATACCGAGGCTTTTCAGCCCTTTCGGGATTTTCTTGCTCAGGCAGTATTTTATTTCTATCCCGAAGGAACTCGAAGAGGCTGCAGAGTTAGATGGATGTAGTAAGTTTTATATATTCTGGAAAATTATCCTTCCTCTCTCCAAACCTGCTATTGCCTCGTTAGCAATATTCACGTTTCTCTTCGGCTGGAATGATTTTCTATGGCCGCTTTTGGTAACCACCCGCCCGGAATTTACTACGGTGCAGGTAGGTATTGCTAACCTATCGGGTAAATATGGAACTCTCTGGCCTTATCTGATGGCCGGAACAGTTACTTCCATACTTCCCGTATTTGTCGTGTTTATACTTGGGCAAAAGCAGTTTATTGAAGGTATTACAATGGGTGGTATGAAAGAATGACCGGTGAAATTATATATCAGATCTTCCCTGACAGGTTCTATAACGGAAATAAAGAAAATGACCCTCCCAATACCAGGCCCTGGGGAGGTCCTATAGATAGTGAATGTTTCATGGGAGGTGACATAGAAGGGATAATACAGAAACTGGACTATCTGAGTTGGCTTGGTATAACAGCAATATACTTAAATCCTATATTTCTGTCCCCTACCAATCATAAATACAATGTCACTGATTACTATAAGATTGACAGCTCACTGGGTAATCCGGATGACTTCAAGAGATTAATACGCGAGTGTCATAGCAGGGGGATAGCTGTTATTATAGACGGCGTTTTTAATCACACAGGAACAGAGTTTTTTGCTTTCCGGGATATACTTGTTAATCAAGAAAAATCACGGTATAAAGATTGGTATGATATTTATGGTTTTCCTGTAGTTGTAAAGGATCCCCCAAATTATAAAGCGTGCGGTGGGGTTTCCTACCTACCCAAATTAAATACAGCAAACCCTGAGGTTCAAAATTATATAATTGACGTTATAAAATATTGGGAGGGTTTTGGAATCGACGGCATAAGGTTGGATGTAGCCTTTGAAATTGACCCTTCTCTTTTAAAAAAGATACGAGAGTCAACAAAGCTGTTTCTTATTGGAGAGGTTTGGGGGTGCGGCGGACGATTTGTCCCCGAATATTTCAATGGATTGACAAACTATCTGCTCAGGGATCTTATTATTAAGGCTGTGGTGAATCAATGTATAGATAGCCTTATGTTCAGGGATGAATGGGAACTTATTGCAGGGATGTACGGTGATAATATTAACTGTATGATAAACCTAGCCGGTAGTCATGATACCGCAAGGATATATACATTATGTAAAGGTGACATTAGAAAGGTTAATCTAGTGTTTGCACTTTTGTTCCTTTTGCCGGGAATACCTATGATATATTATGGAGATGAGATAGGTATGGAGGGCGAAAATGACCCCTACTGCCGTGGCGCAATGATATGGGATAGTAGTTTGTGGCATAGAGAAATTCAGGATAATATAAGGTACCTCATAGGTTTAAGAAAAAGATTCCCATCTCTTGAGTATGGAAAAATAAGATTCACTAACTGCATAGATAGGGCAATGTCTTTTGAAAGGGTTTATGGTGATGAGAAAATAAAACTGGTTGTCAATTTCGGGTTTCAACCTATAAGCATAGATAGCTATAAACTAGATGAATTAAGCTTCAAGATTATAACATGATATTGAATGTTTCCTAAAGAGTAGTATTAAACTACTCTTTTTTCGAGGCAAAAATCCATTGCTATAAGGTCTCATTAAAGTGTACGGGTTTAATAACATCTCTTGTGCTTGTTGACATTAATTATCTATAAGTATAAACTATTATCAGAAAGTAATAGAGGTGTGAATAATGATTATTAAAGAAAGATTTAAAGCTATGGAAACAGTAGATGAGGATGGGGCCAGGGTGAAAAGGTCTTTTCCAACATACCATTTGAGATATATTGAGAGTGAATTTCACCACTGGGACAGTACCGAAAATGAAGCTGTCTTAAGAGAAGGCTAAGAGCTTTTTGCCCTTTCTTTTTCTATTAAAGTCCTTTTTCATCATAATATTATTCTATCCTTTTTTATTACTTTTACGAATCATATGTCAATAAGCTTTACAAAATGCCGATTGGTTATCATAAAATTTATAATTTCAAATCCCCACTCTCTTAAATAGATATAAATAATTATTTGCATATATGCTATAATTGAACTGATTAGATAACAATTATCCTATGTCAAACAGGGGGAAATTCTATGAACACATTTCACAAAATAATTTTCGGTGACGCACGCAATATGAGCAGAATAAAAAATGAATCCATACATTTAATAATTACCTCACCACCATACTGGCAGTTAAAAGATTATGGCAGCAATGAACAAATAGGTTATAATGATACATACGAAGAATATATAAATAATCTAAATTTAGTATGGGAAGAAGCATATCGTGTCCTTCACAAGGGCTGCAGATTGTGTATCAATATCGGAGACCAATTTGCACGTTCTGTTTATTATGGCAGGTATAAAATTATCCCAATTAGAACAGAAATAATTAAGTTCTGTGAGACAATTGGATTTGATTATATGGGTGCAATTATCTGGCAAAAGGTTACTACATGCAATACATCCGGGGGCGCCACAGTCATGGGTTCATATCCGTATCCAAGAAATGGCATTTTAAAACTTGACTATGAATTCATTTTAATATTTAAAAAACCTGGAAATGCTCCAAAAGTCCCTAAAGATATCAAAGAAAAATCGAAATTGACCAAAGAAGAATGGAACCAATACTTTTCTGGACATTGGAATTTCCCCGGAGAAAAACAGGATAAACACCTTGCCATGTTCCCTGTTGAACTGCCATACAGATTAATAAAAATGTTTAGCTTCGTTGGTGATACGGTTTTAGACCCATTTGTCGGCAGTGGTACTACCTCATTAGCGGCAAAATTATTGCAAAGAAATTCCATTGGTTACGAAATCAATCATGATTATCTACCTATTATAAAAGAAAAATTTAATTCTCATTGTGATGATAAAACTTATAATGCTCATTTAGAATTCATCACGGATAAAAATGATAAGATAGATTATAATGAAAGAATCAAAAAACTTCCTTATATTTTTAAAGACCCAGTAAAAATTGATAAAAAGGTGGACCCCAAAAAATTAAATTTTGGTTCTAAGATTGATGGTACCTCTGAAAGTAACATTAATTTCTTAGGTGTCAAAAAAATAATCAGCCCTGAAATGCTGATATTAGACAACAACTTAACGAGTGAACCCTCTCCCTCCTAAAGAGGGGGGAGCTTCCTACTTCATTGATCACTGCCTGTTGTTATTTTAAGCAGGTCTTACATAATCTCCATAGGCGTAACTTC
>JASEJQ010000078.1 GCA_030016635.1 Thermoanaerobacteraceae bacterium
TGGAGGCGTACCCGGCGGAATGCAGACACAAATCGTAGAGTATCAAGACAAGCGCTCAGGTGTCGGGATGTTATTGACATGCATAGATAAATTATTGCAATAAAATAAATCACATGTTCAATATAATAGGTATTAATATGGGCACAAGCAGAGTAAGCAGCACACCTGACAGAAAGGAGAATATCACCATATCCGGTGTATTGTATTTTACAATCACAGGAAGGGATGTATCCATTGCAGTAGCGCCTGCTATCCCTATGGCCTCCATACTGCCTATATACCTTGAAACAAAAGGTATAGCCAGGAGGGCTATAACCTCCCTTATCACATTGGATATAAAGGCCATTGTACCCAGCTCCACATTGTATAGCTGAGTAATCAATACGCCCGAAAGAGAATACCAGCCGAAGCCTGCGCCTACGGCTACCGACTCTTTTAGTGGCATGCTTAATATTATCCCTGCTGCCAGAGAGCCTACTATTGTGCCAAGGGCTGTACCTATCGGTATTATAAAGAGCTTCATCCCACTGGCTTTTATATTCTTTAGAATCTCTTTATTGCTACCAAGGTCGATTCCTACAGAAAAAAGCAGGACAAACAGTCCCAATGTTATAACATAATTGGATAGTTCATTCAAGGGTATCCCTGAGAAATACCCTATGAATATCCCGGCGAGAAGACAGGTAATGATAATAGGTATCAAGAACTTCTCATCCTCTCACGGCTAAACATCCTCGCCGCTATATTTATGCAGCATATCGTGCCCACGACAGACATGATAGATATAACAGCCGCTTTTAATCCTATGGTGCCAAGCACCATAAGTACATCACGGTTACTACCTATCTCCAGACCTATGGCAAAGAGGAGTATCCCAAGACACCATGTCTGTATCTTACCATTATGGCTTTTAAACATTCCGGGGACTTTTCCGTAGTAACCCAGAAGTGTCCCAAGAAGGATAAAAACTATATAAAAATACATGCTGTACTTACTCATAAAATCAAGAATAATCATATAAGACCTCCATGAATGGAGGTATAGCATATGCTATATCTCCATTATTATTGGCAGAATCATAGGTTTCCGCATGGTCTTTTCATAAAGAAACCCTCTTAGGGAATCTTTTATCACCGATTTAAGGGTAGCCCATTCAGTGACCTCATCCTTTTCGCATGTGGCAAGAGCATCTTTGACAATCTTCTTGGCCTCCTCCATGAGGTCCTCAGACTCCCTGACGTAGACAAATCCTCTGGATATAATATCCGGGCCGGCAACAATGGCGCCATTTTCCTTTGAAATGGTGAGTACCACTACCATCAAGCCATCCTGGGCAAGGTGTTTCCTGTCTCTTAAAACTATATTGCCTACATCTCCAACCCCCAGGCCATCCACAAGAACCTTCCCTGCAGTTACTGTTCCAACTATTTTCCCGGTATCCTTTGTGAACTCCAGGACAGTACCTATATCTGCAAGAAAGATATTCTCCGGAGGCATCCCAAGGGATTCTGCCAGTTTCGCATGCTGACGCAGATGCCTGTACTCACCGTGAACAGGTACAAAGAATTTAGGTTTTGTAAGCTGATGTATGAGCTTTATCTCCTCCTGGCAGGCATGTCCCGAAACATGGACACTCTGTATAGGTTCGTATATTACATCCGCTCCCTTTTTAAACAATTGATTTATCACCCTGGCTACTGTTTTTTCATTACCCGGTATAGCAGAGGCAGATATTATTATGAGGTCTCCCTCTCTTATTTCAACTATCTTGTGTTCATTGTATGCCATCCTGGCAAGAGCCGACATTGGCTCCCCCTGGCTGCCTGTAGTTATAATGACAAGCCTGTCGTCATCATAATCATTGACGTCTTCTAAGTCAATCATGGTACCTTCTGGTACATCCAGATAGCCAAGCTCTCGTGCCACTCCAACTACATTCACCATGCTTCTGCCGGATATGGCAACCTTCCTGTCATATTTAAAAGCCGAGTTGAATATCTGCTGCACCCTATGGATATTTGAAGCAAAAGTGGCAATTATTATCCTCTGTTTAGCTGATTGAAATATCCTGTCGAATGTCTCCTCCACCACTCTTTCTGAGAGTGTATACCCGGGCCGTTCTACGTTTGTGCTGTCTGCCATCAGGACCAGTACACCTTCTTCCCCCAGCTGGGCAAACCTGGCCAGGTCCGCTACCTGACCATCTACAGGAGTATAATCTATCTTAAAATCTCCTGTGTGGAGTATCACTCCCATAGGTGTATGAATAGCAATAGCAGCAGAATCAGGTATACTGTGGCCCGTTCTGACAAACTCCACATTAAATGGTCCAATATCTACCCTCTGACCAAATTCGACCTCCACAAGTGTTGTGTCCTTTAAAATGCCATGTTCCTTCAACTTATTGCTGATAAGTCCCAGGGTCAGCTTTGTTCCATATACCGGAACGTTTATCTGTTTCAAAAAGTACGGCAAACTACCTATATGGTCTTCATGTCCATGAGTGATAACCACTCCACAGACTTTTTCTGGGTTTTTGGCAAGATATGAGATATCCGGGATGACCAGGTCGACCCCCAGCATCTCATCGTCCGGGAAGGCCATCCCACACTCAAGGATAAGCATTTTATCCTTGTATTCAATAACATTCATATTCTTCCCAATTTCATTTAATCCGCCCAAAGGTATGATTTTAATCTTCGAAGTCTTATGCGTCACATCTTTCCCCCTTTCATTGCTTTCATCCTTATTTAGTTTTAAAACCTCTGATGTAGATATTATGCTTCACCTCCACAAAATTTTTTAATATAAAAATACCCTGCATCTCAGGCTACAGGGTGATTTTTCGACCTGCACTTGCTACAGTATCCAAAGAATTTTACATTGTGGTCAACTATCTCAAAATCTTTAGCCTCCATGATATGCCTTTCCATGTCGTCTAAGAGGTCTTCCTCTACCTCTATGACGGCACCACAGCTTATGCATATAAGATGATGATGTTGATGGTCACTGGTGCCGTTATAGACGTCATACCTGATTCTTCCATCGTTGAAGTCTAATTTATATATTAATCCCAGTTCTTCAAATATCTGTAATGACCTGTATACAGTGGCCAGGCCAATCTCCGGACACTTCTTTCTCACAAGGTCATAAATATCTTCACTGGATAGATGTTTATCACTGTTTTCCATAATAGTATCCAGTATAGCTCTCCTCTGTGTGGTTAATTTGTAGCCCTTCTCCTGCAACTGATATTTTACGTCATTCTTATCACTATGCAAGATATCACCTTCACGAACAAAAAAATATTCATGTTAATAGTTTATTACTCAGAATTTTTTATGTCAATAAAAAACTCATTTAACGTCAATCATCTGCATACAGAATTTAACATATCATAAAACCCTGGAAAGGATATATCTGTACATTCAAAATTCTGTATTAGAGTTTCTCCATCTGCGGCCAGGCCTGCAACAGCGAGAGCCATAGCTATCCGGTGGTCATTATGACTGTCCACAATTGCCCCTTTAAGTTTCGCTACCCCGGATATAGCAAGGCCATCATCCAGCTTTTCAATGCAAGCACCCATTTTACTGAGTTCCTGCCATACAGTCTCAATCCTGTTGCTCTCTTTTACCTTTAGCTCCGCAGCATCCCTTATTACTGTAGTACCTGCAGCGAAAGAAGCTGCCACAGCAAGCACTGGAATTTCATCGATAAGTCTGGGTATCATATCCCCGCCAATCGCAATACCTTTTAATGTACTGCTTTTAACTACGATTTCCCCTGATTTCTCTCCGCTTTGGAACTTCTCATCATATATTTTTATGTCGCCGCCCATGCTTTTAAGCACATCAATAATTCCAGCTCTGGTCTCATTTAAATTTACATTTGAAATTTCTATCTCAGAACCGGGAAGAATCAGAGCCGCCACAATAAAAAAAGCTGCTGATGATATATCCCCGGGCACTATGACTTTCTGTCCTATCAGTTTCTCTGCTGGATATATTATCGTACTATTATTTTTGCAAATTAGCTTTGCCCCAAAACTATCCAGCATAATCTCGGTATGGTTGCGACTTTTAAACGGTTCTACCACCTGCGTCGGTCCATCAGCATACAAACCTGCCAGAAGTATTGCAGATTTTACCTGTGCACTGGCTAAGTACATGTTATAATCTATTGCTTTTAAATTTCCGCCCTCAATCCTCATGGGAAGATATCTACCATCCACTGCAGTTATATCTGCTCCCATCATGGATAACGGCAGCACCACCCTGTCCATTGGCCTTTTCCTTAAAGACTCATCCCCATCAATCGCCGACTCAAAGGCCTGGCCTGCCAGTATACCGGATAAAAGTCTTGCTGTAGTACCTGAATTTCCTGCATAAAGGATATCAGACGGCCTTTTTAAATGAAGTCCGCCACCCTCTATTATAACCCTATCCCCATCCACTTTTATATATACCCCTAATCTTCGAAAACAATTTAGGGTATCCATACAGTCATGTCCGGTTAAAAAACCCTCAATTTCTGTAACACCGCTTGCTATTGAACCAATAATTGCTGCCCTATGAGATATAGACTTATCACCCGGTACTTTTATTGTACCATATATTCTCTTACGCCCCTCTATCGTAATATCCACAAAAATCCCCTCATGAATTACAATCGATATATCTATTATACCAAAAAATCATGAGGATTCCTCATGATTTTTTGACTAAACTGCATTTCTTACAGTTGCCTGCGCATCCAAAGCAGCTCAAAAGGTTCGAATTACAACGTGGACAGCGCAAAATCTTTTCATCATTTATTATAAAGCCGCAAACCGGACACTTCCTCATGATATCACCTCTATATAATTACCTGGGAGACTATGCCGCCTACCAGAAATGCTATGATAAAGCTCCCAAACCAAATTGCTATACTTTCATTCCTGCTTCTCTCTTTAAATATAACCATAGTAGCAGCTATACATGGTACAAACAAGGTCATAGTGATCAATGCCACGAGCGCTTGCTTTGGTGTCATGGGTATGGTATAAAGTCCTGCTGCCCCGAAGTCTCTACGGACAAACCCCATTATGAAAGCTGTTGCTGTCTCCTTAGGAAGTTGCAGCCAGCCCACAGTTAGAGGTTTTACAAATTCTATAATATAGTCCAGTATATGAAAGTATTTCAGTATACTAAGGCCAATGGCACCATATGCAAACAGTGGAGTAGCCTCTGTTATAAACATCTTTGACTTTGCCATGGTCTTTTTAAAAACATTTACCGGTTCAGGCACCCTCAGGGTAGGAAGGTCTAAAAGAAGGTCACTGGACTCACCAGGTAAGACCTTGTTCAAAAGATATCCAACCAGAGCAAAAACAGCAAAAATAACAAATACATACACGAAAAAGTAGGTTGGCCCCACCCTGGATATCATTCCTGCTATAACCCCCAGCTGTGCAGAACACGGTATAGCCAGCCCAAGGAGCATTGTAGCTATAACCCTTTCTCTCCTTGTACCCAATATCCTTGTGGTGATAGTCGCCATGGTAACACAACCAAATCCCAGTATCATTGGTATAACAGCCTTACCGTTAAGCCCTATGCTGGTAAGAGCCCTGTCCACCAATGTGGCAATCCTGGGAAGATATCCTGAATCCTCAAGAATAGATAAGAACAGATAAAAGCCTATGACCAGAGGCAATAAAAGCCCTATTACATAGTTCAAGGTCATGGTCAAAATACCAAACTCACCTATTAAAATCGTCCCCACAAGGGAATCTTGAGAAATAAATCTCGAGACAATATCTGTAATAAATGGGCTTACTATCTGGCCCATAAAATAGCCCTCAGTAATATCCACAAGTTTTTGCGCAATTCCTACACCCAGAAGATAATACATAAGCCCAAGCACAGCAAGGAGAATTGGTATACCCGTCACCGGTCTTATCATCCAGCTGCTCAGCTTGCTCGCAAAGGAGGCTTTGCTTAGATCTTCAGATATAACATCCTTCAAAATATTATTAATATGATTACGTCTGAGTTTATAGATTTCGTCCATGAACCCGGGGAGTTCATCAACTCCAGCCTTCTCTGCCACATATGGGTCATCTTCAAGGATCATCAGGGCGTCCTCTTCGCTAATATCAGGGTATTTTCTCATAAAGTCCATAATGTAATTATCAATCCCTGTAGTTTTATTACCCCTTCTTGCATCATAGAGGCTCTCTGCAACCTCCCTGAGTCCTTTCCCTTTTATTGCTACTGTAGGGATTACCTTTACGCCTAATATCCTGGATAACCTTTCCACATCTATATAGATACCGTTAGCCTCTGTCTCATCCATCATATTTAAGGCTACGACAACTGGTTTACCCATATCAATAATCTGCTGGGTCAAAAACAGATCCCTCTCTATGTGGAGTGAATCAACCACATTTAGTACAATGTCGGCATTTAATATAACATCCCGGGCTACCCTCTCCTCATCATTAAAGGAAGAAACTCCATATACACCCGGTGTGTCAAGAATTATGTCATTGTTATATTTCCCATGATTTATATCCACAGTTGTCCCGGGAAAATTAGACACATCCGCATATATGCCTGTTAAATAGTTGAAAAATACAGATTTGCCAACATTAGGATTGCCTGCCAGTACAATTGCCTTTGAGCCTTCGGGGATATCTACTTTAACACCAATATCACAGCAGCTCACATGAAGCCCCTCCTACTCTATCGGTTTTACCACGATCCTCTCAGCCAATTTCTTGCCAATGGCCAGTTCCTGCATTCTGCTCTTTATTACAACAGGTCCATTTGAAATTTTTTCAATGCATTTTATACTTGAACCTTCGCCTATACCGAGCCTCATAGTCTTAATCTTAACATCGGTGTCCTTTATATCAACTATCTCAAGGGTCTGGCCAGCCTTCACATCTGCAAGGGTCATGGCATTATACCTCCCTGTAAATGAATTTCATTTTCAATTCAAATTAATATTACCATACCTTCAAATCGTTGTCAATGAATATCATTCTCAAATAAATTAATATTTCACTCCCTATATTGCAATATTAAATGCAACACCCCTAGTGAGAATCATGACGATTTTAAA
>JASEJQ010000079.1 GCA_030016635.1 Thermoanaerobacteraceae bacterium
TATGGGTGCAGAGCCCATAGTAATAAAAGAAGGCGTGGGATAT
The DNA here is from genome assembly GCA_030016635.1 of Thermoanaerobacteraceae bacterium. Taxonomy (GTDB): domain Bacteria; phylum Bacillota; class Thermoanaerobacteria; order Thermoanaerobacterales; family UBA4877; genus JASEJQ01. Next base: position 44 of record JASEJQ010000079.1, read on the forward strand.
ATGCAGGTGGTCATGGGTGGTATTGTATTTGAGGCTGTGTCCATGGGCATAGCAGGTATACTCAGGGGCGTTGGGGACAGCAGGACACCTATGACTGTAAACCTGTATGCCAATCTGCTCAATGTATTTGGCAACTATGTCCTGATTTTTGGGAAACTTGGCTTTCCGATGCTGGGAGTAACAGGAGCGGGTATATCAACCACACTTTCGAGGGCTGTAGCAATGGTAATCTTCCTTTATATTATGGTACGAGGTGAGAAAACCATAAGGCTGGACTTAAAAGGGCATCACACTCTTGACAGGGAACTTACCAAAAAAATTATTACGATCAGCCTTCCAGCAGCAGGTGAGCAGCTTGTGCTGCGCGGCGGCCAGATAATGTACGCCAGGGTTGTGGCAGGTCTTGGGACTACAGTGTATGCGGCGCACCAGATTGCCATAAATATATTTGGGCTTTTATTCTGCCCCGGCCAGGCCTATGGCATGGCAGCGACGACCTTGACAGGTCAGAGCCTTGGTGCGAAGAAACCCGATATGGCGCAAAAATATACCTACGAGGCCAGGCGTCAAGGCATGTATATAGCCATAGGAATGGCCCTTATATTTGTATTCCTGGGAAGGCAGTTAGCTATGCTGTATACTTCCGACCCTGAGGTAATATCCCAATCAGCCATAGCACTTATAATAATAGCTATGGTACAACCCATGCAGTCCACCCAGTTTATATTATCAGGGTCTCTGAGAGGTGCCGGGGATACAAGGTGGCCGCTCTATTCTACCCTCATAGGTATGTGGGGATTTAGAGTTTTATTTGCTCATATATTCATAAGATACTTTGGATGGGGAATAGTAGGAGCGTGGATAGCCACTGCATGCGACCAGACCATGCGTTCCATAGCAATCCAGTGGAGATACAGGAGCGAGCTCTGGAAACATGCGAGCATACTGGGTGAATCTAATACATCATCTTCCACACAGGAATAATATAAAAATGTGGCCATGTATGTTTCTACACGCAGGCCACATGTAAATTCCCCTCTTTTAAGTTTGCTACATCCCATCAGAAATCATGCATGTTGAGTATTCAGCGTTTTCAATAACCCACCTGCCATCTGAATATTTCCATATGGACTCCACATTGGATATCCTGTTGACATGTGCAACACCTGAAATACTCTGATAGCCATGCAGGCAATAGGTCCCGTCTCCATCATAATCCACAGGGTCAAGAGTAGAGAATGGGTCTATCCACGGCTCTACGTCTATGAGGAGCTTGCCATCCTTACTGTAGGTGCCGCCTTCTATATACATATCTTTAAACGCTTGCAGGTCTATAGTAAACTCCATGCCCAACTGCTCTACCTTGATGTCAGTTTTAAAGCCGTCAACGAATTTGCCTGTGATGGCCAGGCCGGAATTGTCTTTCTCTCCAAATATAACCTTAGGTATACCTCCCGACACACTTACTATTCTGTTATCAATTATGCCGCCGCTTCCGCCAGTCGGCGCACTTATCATTATATCCTTTATCTTGTCACCGGTAAAATCACCGATAAAGAGTTTTGGGTCATACCCGGCAAGACCGCTTATGCCAGCATCAATAACCCTGTTATTTGCTGAATCTATTATCCTTACATTAATATTGGTAAAAAATACTAAGTTATCGCCATAGGCCCTTGTGCCTATAAGGATAATACCATCTTTAACACCATCCCCTGTAACATCTTCTGAAGATGTCGCAATAACTGTTGTCTTACCTGTATTTGTCTGAGAAACATTGCTTTCAGCCATTGTACCTGCTATAGGGGGCATGGTAAGGATGAACAGGAGCAGAAAAAGTAGCAGAAAAAGTACTGTGGTTCTTTTACACATGATTAAGCCCTCCTAAAAATTATTTATATTAATATTATAAGACCTTTTCATGAAAAATAGGTTAACAAAAGGTTAAATATTTGTCTTATATGCAGGGGTTTTGGAAGTTATGTAGAATTAATACAACACATTTTTAGTTTGTCATTCTTTTATGTTTTTCACTCAACAGCGGGGGTTTTTAGCAAATACCCTGCATTAAATATAATCCTGTTTATTCCTGCATCCATCCTGACCTATTTTGTCACAATGTTATTTAAGAAGTATGTCTATATGATATATATTAAGGAGGATGATAGCATAAGCGGTACATTTATACCAGATGTATAAATTTACCTATAAGCATGTCGTTATTGTAATTTTTACTCTTTTCTGCAATAATAAATAATAGAGGTGAATACGGATATGAGTACGCCAGAAAAGGAATTGAAGAAGGGCTACACATATGGTGACTATCTCAAGTGGGATGAAGATGAGCGGTGGGAGATAGTAGAAGGGGAGGCTTATAATATGAGTCCATCCCCATCAAGATTGCATCAGGCTATATCGCGAGAGTTGTTATATCAATTCACAGCCTATCTGCATGATAAGACATGTGAGGTCTACTCTGCACCATTTGATGTAAGACTTCCAAAGGAGCAGGAAAGTGAAGAGGATATCGATACAGTGGTCCAGCCCGACATTGTAGTGGTGTGTGACCCTGCAAAACTGGACGATAGAGGTTGCAAAGGCGCCCCAGATCTTGTGATTGAAATAGTCTCACCTCACACGATAAAGAAAGACCTGAAGATAAAACTTGGTCTCTATGAGAAGGCAGGGGTGAAAGAGTATTGGATCGTCTACCCTGAGGATGGTGTTGTTATGGTATTTAAAATGGGAGATGACAATAAATATGGCAGACCATACGTGTATGGGGATGAGGACAGCGTAAGGGTTGGAATATTTGATGACCTTGTAGTAGATCTAAAGCAGGTGTTCAAAAAAGAGTGAAGGGGCATCACCCCCTTTTTGAATTCAGCTTTACCTTGTGACCGAATTTCTTTACGAAGTCCCGGGCTTTTTGTTGACTATGGTTTTTCTTTGTGCAGCCATTTTATCTTTTATTTGTGTACCTGACGCTGGTCATAGTCTGATGATATTTGAAAGCTGTTTGTTTCTATAGCTCTATCTTCTTCCATCCACCCTTTTTAAACCTGTACCCCATGAGCAGGGCCTCTGTGAGGAACTGGGATACAGTAACGAGCCATACATATTCGATATTCTTTTTCCATACAAAGACTATCATGAATATGAGAGGCAGCCGTATAAGCCATGTGCTGATAAGCGAAACGTAAAAGGGGCCTCTGGTGTCGCCTGCACCCTTTAGTGCACCGGAGAGTGTCATGGAGAGGGCCATTGTAGGCTGCTCAAAGGCTCCTATCCTTATGCACCTTGATGCAAGCTCCCTTACCTCTCCTATGTTTGTGAAAAATCCCATTATCTGATAGGGTATGGTTAAGAATAAAAGGCCGATAATACTCATGAGAGATACAGCCTGTTTTGCTGACTCTATGGCGGCCTGCTCAGCCTTTTTCTCGTCTTTTGCCCCCAGGGCCTGGCCGACCATGGTGGAGGCAGACACAGAAAACCCGAACCCCGGCATGAATGATATGGACTCTGCACTTACCGCTACCTGATTGGCGGCAAATGCCACAGGGCCGAGTCTGGAGAGCCATAATGAGGATATGAGTCTGCTGCCGTTATCGGAAAGCTCAAATAGAGATGCGGGTATGCTCAAGAATATCAGCTTCTTTAATATCCCATAGTCCAGGTTTATGATATTATTCATTTTCAGCCTTATGCCGCCCTTATTAAATATCAGATATCCTGTAGTTACACAGAAAGCAAGGCTTTGTGCTATGGCTGTAGCAACTGCAGCGCCGGCAACACCCATCCGTGGAAACCCGAAATTTCCAAATATGAGTGTATAGTCACCAAATATATTAAAGAGGTCGGCTGTAAGTGTTGCCATCATGGGCACCCTGGTGTTGCCGGAGCCTCTTAAAGCCGAGTTTAAGACCATGGTTGGGACCATTATGAGCCCGCCTATGGAGATGATGCGGGTGTACGTAATGCCGGGCCTTGCCACATCGGCCTGGCCTACCAGCACATTAAAAAAGTACCCCACGCTCGCATTGGTTATTGCAAGCAGAAGTGCACCTATAAGTATAGAAAGAACAAAAGACTGACCAAGGACACGCTCTGCTCTATCGTATTCTTCTGCTCCGCAGTACCTTGCTACCATGGCTGCGGTGCCCACACCCACAGCCGAAAGAACAAATAACAGTGTATATATAAGCTGGCCACCAAGGCCAACGGCGCTTAAGGCCGCAGCACTTAAGCGCCCTACCATGGCAGTGTCGAATATCCAGACGGAAGTCTCCAGTATCATCTCAAAGATGGCTGGCCAGGCCAGGTTAAATACCTCTTTTCTTATTTTATCTTTACTCATAAATCACCTCTAAAATGCAATTATTTTATGTCAAAATTTACCATCCTCATTATACCAGATGAACAGAGGTATCTTATTTTATTCCCAGTATCCGCCTGGCCTCATCCGGCGCGGCGACCTCTCTTTGAAGCTCATTGGCCAGTCTTACCACCCTATCCACCAGCTCGGCGTTGGACCTGGCTAACCTGCCCTTAGCATAGTATATGTTGTCCTCTAAGCCTACCCTCACGTGTCCTCCCATGACTATGGCCACCGGGGCCATCTGAAGCTGATATCTTCCAATGCCCGCCACGGTCCATGTGCACCCGGAGGGTATAGAATCCACCATGAGCTGCAGGTCCCTTACTGTGGCAGGCATGGCGCCCTCAACTCCGAGGACAAAGTCAAAGTGGGCGGGAGAATTGATGTGGCCCTTCTCCATTAGCTTTACTGCTGTGGCCACCATGCCCCTGTCGAATACCTCCAATTCCGGTTTTATACCTATGCGTCTCATTTCATCTGCAAATCGTGTGATGGTGCTTATCTTATTTACAAATATGTCATCGCCGAAGTTGCATGTACCGCAGTCTAAGGTGGCCATTTCCGGTGTTGGGTCCATGTATATTGGCTGTATCCTCTCCTCATCTGTCATCCAGGCAGCTCCGCCTGTGGATACCTGCAGTATGGGCTCAGGGCATTCTGCTTTTATAGCCCTGATGACTTCTTCAAACCTCTCTTTAGACTGGGTTGGTGTACCGTCATCCTTCCTCACATGGATATGTATTATGGATGCACCGGCAAGATATGCGTTTTTTGCCTCTCTCACCATTTCTTCCACTGTATACGGCACAGCAGGGCACTGTTCTTTTGTGACCTCAGCCCCTGTAATGGCGGCTGTTATGATTAATTTTTCCATATTCATCCCTCCTTGTATAAAGATTTCATATCGATATTCAACTGTTTATGGCAATGACATCCCGGTATCTTGGCGTTCGTCTTGATACAACAAGGTCAAGGGACACTCCTCTACTTCAAACGATTAATTATTTTTGTATGATTTATTTTGCAGTAGAAAGATTCCCATATAATTATAAGATATTTTCTCATATAAAAGAAGGATTTTTGGAAACAGATGGAGAATAGATACAAGGGGTCAAATATTATCTGGAGGGATAGCATATGAAAAAGAAACTTACTATTTTGATTGCAGCTCTACTTATTGCTTCAACTGTATTTGCTACAGCAGCCTTTGCTGCCACCACAGGCAACTTCAAGAAGATTGACGCATGGTTTGGCAATATAAAGATAGTGGCCAACGGCAAGACCCTGGCATCTGACCCGCAGCCCTTTTTGTACAACAATACCACATACGTACCAATTAGGCTTGTGAGTGAGGCTACAGGCCAGAAGGTCACCTGGGATCAGAACAGCTACTCTGTTACAATAACAGGCAGTACTGCTGACGTAGACGCTCTCAAGGCTCAGATAGCCCAGAAGGATGCCACCATAGCAACCCTGCAGAGGGATAATGCTGCAAAGGCTGCACGTATAGCAGAGCTGGAGGCTCAATTGAAAAAAAGTGAAGAGAAGGTTAATGCAGCCTCAGACCTTGAGGACTACCTGGATGATGAATACTCCACTTGGAACAGGATGGACTTCAGCTTTGATGCCAGTGGAGATGCCGATGACCTGGAGCTTACCATAGAGATAGATCTGTCCGAAGATGGCACCAGGTGGAGTGGTACAGATGAGGACGATATAGAGGACTGGTTGAATGACATATATGATTATGTTCAGGATGAATATCCCAATGCTGACTTTTCAGGCGAGATAGTGGACAGCGACAGTGATGATACGCTGGTAGAGTTTGAATCATCGGGCAGCAAGCTAAAAGTCACGTTTAACAAGGTTGCTGATCCGGATGACCTGGAGTATTACCTGGACAAGAATCTGAGTGATGACCTTAATTGGTACAGTTCAGCATTTGGGAGTATGAGTGTGGACTTTGACGTTACAAGCAACAAGAGCAAGGAGAGGATATATATAACCATCACCGTACCTGATGAGTACCTTGACGAATGGGAAAAAGTTTATGGTACCAAGGGTGCTGATAACTGGATAGATGACATAATTGACGCTGCTTATGACTATTTTGATGACAATTATGAGATCATCGGCGAGATAGATGATGTGGATGGTAATACTCTTGTGGAATTTGATGAGGAAGGAGCAGACTGGTAAGGAACAGCCCGGAAATTATTCCCGGGCTGTTCCTACATCCTTTATGGCCTCCACAGGGCAGTTGAACATGGCCTGATTTGCCAGGTCTTCAAACTCCGCCGGTATGTCGGTATCAATGGCTAAGGCCATGGTACCGTCCTCATTCCAGTGGAACACCTCAGGGCATGTGTATATGCAGTCACCGCAGCCTATGCAGATTTCTCCATCTATATATAGTCTCATTTATAATTCCTCCTCTCAAATTCTGCTTTAATTATCCTGCTTTTTTATGAATCAAACTATGACGGGGCTCAAATTTTGAAGTGATTTAAATCACAAAGAGACGAAGGACTGGCAATCCGCTGTCTTATAAATTAAATGTGATTGTGGTGTAAGAACCCAATAAAGAATGATAGTGAGCATCAAATGCAACCTTA
>JASEJQ010000007.1 GCA_030016635.1 Thermoanaerobacteraceae bacterium
AAGGTTGCATTTGATGTTGCATATCATTCTTCATAAGGGTTTTTACAGTGTAACCGAGATTGATTCTGTTGCAAAAAGTCGTTATGAAAAAAGCCTCTCATCCCATGTCCAGGGACGAAAGGCTCCGCGGTACCACCCTTATTAGCATATAGCTCACTTGTAAAATAACGGCCAGGCCGGACTGGACCTACTTAACTTTCAGCCCAACCACTCCAGGGCGAACTTCGGAAGGCATCTTCATAGAGCCGTTCTCAGTCTACAGCGGCTCTTCCCTGTATGGATTACCTGCCTACTCTTCCCCTTCATAGTGTTTAAATCAATATATCAATTGCCACATATTATACCATATTAAAGAGAAATATGAAATACCCAAAGTTAAACAATCTCTTCCTCTATCATCTTTTTTATCTCTTCCTTATTCAAAACCTTGCCTGCAGACTTTACCCTATCGTTTACAACAAAGCCCGGGGTAGTCATTATGTCATATTCCATGATCTTCTTTATGTCTTTTACCTCAGTAACCACGGCATCTATGCCCATCTCCTTCAATGCCTCCTTGGCATTTCTTTCTAAGGCCTGGCATTTTGGACAACCTGTTCCCAATATCTTTATCTCCATGATTTCGCCTCCTTCCATTATAACATTCCAAAGATATACCCTGCAAGGGTAGACATAACCACCACAAGTATAATGTATGTTGCTGTCTTTTTAAAGCCCAGTATGCTATTTAAGACGAGCATGCTGGGAAGACTTAGGGCCGGGCCGCTTAAGAGCAGGGCAAGAGCTGGCCCCTGTCCCATGCCCGAACCAATAAGCCCCTGCAGTATAGGTACCTCGGTGAGAGTGGCAAAGTACATAAATGCCCCTATAACTGAAGCGATAAGGTTGGCAGTTATAGAATTACCACCAACAAGATAAGATACATATCTCGACGGTATGAGACCAGCATCTGTACCAGGTCTGCCCATCAAGAGTCCTGCGGCCATAACCCCTATGAAAAGCAGCGGCATAATCTGCAGTGTAAAAATCCATGTGGAATCAAACCAGTGGCTTATCTCCTCTTTTTTAAACCACTTGAGAACAATTACAAAAAGGATTATGAGAAGTATAGCAGTTATATACCATTTAATGTTATAAATATCGCTAAAAAACCCTACCTCCTGCTCCGGTCTTCCCCAAGCAGCAAATATCAATATAAAGACCATCACAGCAAAGTATGTTATATTCTGGGGTAGGCTTCTGACCTCATCCTCCTGATAAGCTGCTGAAACACTTGAGTTTATCCTGGTTTCATCCTCATTTTTGAATAGGAGAGACATAATAATCCCTATGACAATTGAAAAAAATATAGCTCCTATAGCCCTGGCAATACCCAGTTTCAGACCCAATACCCTGGATGTAAGTATTATTGCCAGTACATTTATTGCTGGCCCGGAGTATAAAAAAGCTAATGCAGGACCTATCCCCGCACCCTTTTTATATATCCCTGCAAATAAAGGTAAAACAGTACATGAGCAGACTGCAAGTACAGCACCTGATACAGAAGCTACCAGATAACTTACTACCCTGTTAGCCCCACTCCCCAGGTACTTTATAACTGAACCCTGAGAAATAAAACTGGATATTGCCCCTGCAATAAAAAGAGCCGGTATAAGACATGTAAGTACATGAAGCCTTACGTAGTCCTGGAGCATATAGAATGATTCCATTATAGCACCCTGTACCCGCGGACTGCCAAACGGCACAAAATATGCAAGCAGAAAAACAGTGACAATTAAAGCAAACTTCTGCCAGTCCTTCATTCTCCCTATCCCCTTTCCAAATGATACATCTTCCTTTCAATATCCTGGCTCAATACGTTGTCAATGCACCCCATAAATGTTACAATGCAGGGTACATTCAAATGGTATAATACCTTTAATCCATCTTTCCTGCCATCGATTATACCGGCGTTCTTCAAGACGGATAGGTGTTTTGAAACTGAGGACTGTTCCAAGCCCAATTCATCCACTATCTCACATACACATTTCTCTTCGCATCCTGATAATAATGTCTATTATCCTTAGCCTTACCGGATGGGCAAGTGCCTTAATAACCTCTGTACGCAGTTCATATTTATCCATATGAGGTAATCACCTCCTCCCCTATATTTCTATATTATCATATAGTAAAATAAAAGCCAAAAAAAGGGCAACTCTATGCCCTTATCAAAACCTCATCAAAATATTTGTCAACAGCATCCTTTATTTTCTCAAGATAACCGATATCACATGGGCTATTTCCACAGAAATCTTTATCAAGCACATCATCGGAATATTTATAGCCCTGAATCACATACCTGTGTGCACACTGCAGCCATTCCCCAATTTTCTCAAAGTCGTTGAGATCCAATATTTTTTCATGGACAGTAGTCCTGAACTCATAGGACAACCTCGAGTTCATAATTATTTCTGTGCTCTCTTCAACTCTGGAAATATCCGATTCATCTTTTACAAATATACCGTATTTATCAAGAGGAGCCTTTATATCCATGGCGATATAATCTAAGAGGTTCTCAGCTATAAGCTTTTTTAATATCCCCGGCCTGGCCCCGTTGGTATCCAGCTTCACCTTAAATCCAATATCCCTAATCCTCTTTATATACTCCTCAAGCCCTATCCATAGGGTTGGTTCACCACCGGTGATGCACACCCCATCTAGGAGATTACCTCTTTTTACAAGATAATTTAATATCTCTTCTTCTGAGACATGCCCCTTATCGGTTGCCACTATGATAGAGCTGTTATGACAATAAGGACAGTGAAAATTACAGCCTGATACAAAGACTGTAGCAGCAACATTGCCAGGATAGTCAGCCACAGAGACCGGCATGAGGTCATAGATCATACCACAAATTCCTTCCTATCGGAAAACTCCTCCTGTTTGCCCTTGTTCCAGCACTGGACAGGCCTGTAATAGCCTACCACCCTGCTGTATACCTCAGTGTCCCTGCTACAGTATGGGCAGCTAAAGTGCTCACCTGCAATGTATCCATGTTCGTTGCAGATAGAAAATGTAGGTGTTATCGTATAATAGGGCAGGTGATAATTTTCAGCGATCTTTTTTACCAACGACTTGCATGTCTCAGCATCGTATATCCTTTCACCCAAAAATCCGTGCAGGACAGTGCCACCGGTATATTTGCACTGAAGCTCGTCCTGAAGATCTAAGGCAGTAAAGATATCCTCTGTAAAGTCTACGGGGAGCTGAGTCGAATTAGTATAATACGGTTCACCATCTCCACAGGTTATTATATCCCTGAAGAGTTCTCTATCCTTCTTTGCCAGTCTATAGGTTGCTCCCTCTGCTGGTGATGCTTCCAGATTATACAGTACCCCACTCTCTTCCTGATATTTCTCCATCCTATTCCTCATAAAGTCTAAAACCCGTAGAGCAAAATTTCTACCCTTTTCTGTGGCAATCCCGCATCTCATAAAGTTTAAGAGTGCCTCATTCATACCAACAAGGCCGATGGTATTAAAATGATTCTGCCAGTACGCGCCAAACCTCGCATATACATCTCTCAGATAGAACCTCGCATAGGGATATAGACCCTCTCTGGTCATCTTCTCCAGTACCTCTCGCTTTATCTCCAGGCTTGTCCTGGCAATATCCATCAGTTTCCCCACCCTATCGAAGAACTCCTCTTCAGACTTCGAAAGATACCCTATCCTGGGCATATTTATAGTAACAACTCCGATAGAACCTGTAAGAGGGTTGGCTCCAAAGAGTCCGCCTCCCCTTTTCTTGAGCTCCCTGTTATCCAAACGAAGCCTGCAACACATCGACCTGACATCATCCGGATTCATGTCGCTGTTAACGAAATTAGAAAAATATGGAAGGCCATACCTGGAGGTCATTTCCATCACTTTATTAACCACAGGATTATCCCAATCAAAATCCTTCGTGATATTGTATGTAGGTATAGGGAATGTGAATATCCTGCCGTTGGCATCACCCTCCATCATTACCTCAGCAAAAGCCATATTAAGCATATCCATCTCTGGCTTAAACTCACCATATGTCCTGTCCATGAGTTTGCCGCCGATTACTACTGGTTCGTTAGCCAGTATATTGGGAGGAGTCAAGTCCATGGTTATATTTACAAAAGGCGTCTGAAAGCCAACCCTTGTTGGGACATTAAGATTGAATATAAACTCCTGCATGGCCTGTTTGATCTCTGGATAGGTAAGGTTATCATAATATATAAATGGAGCCAGGTAGGTATCAAAGTTTGAAAACGCCTGGGCGCCCGCAGCCTCCCCTTGAAGAGTATAGAAGAAGTTAACTATCTGTCCCAGGGCAGTCCTGAAGTGCTTGGGCGGCCGGCTGGCTACCTTCCCGGTAACACCGGTAAAACCATTCATCAAAAGGTCTCTTAAATCCCATCCACAGCAGTACACAGACAAAAGTCCCAGATCGTGGATATGGAAATCCCCATTTATGTGGGCATCTCTTACCTCCTGCGGATATATTTTATTCAGCCAGTATCTTGCTGTAACTGAACTGGATATATGATTATTTAGTCCCTGGAGGGAGTAGTCCATGTTGCTGTTCTCATTTATCCTCCAGTCTGCCTTACCTATGTACTGGTCTATGGTCTCCTCTATATCAAGAAATACATTTTTAAACTCCCTTATATCCTGATGCTGCTTCCTGTAGAGTATGTAAGCCTTGGCTGTCTTAGCATGTCCATTTTCTATGAGTACCTTTTCAACCATATCCTGTACGTCCTCAACAGAAGGAATGGTATCCTGAAACTTTTCCTCTAAGATCTTTACCACCTTTTGTGTAAGATACCTGGCTGTCTCTCGGTCGTTTCCTCCTACAGCCCTGGCAGCCTTAAAAATTGCATTTTCTATCTTGCTGCTGTCAAAACCTTGCAGGCTTCCATCTCGTTTCGCTATATGTGTAAACATGTAAAGACCCCCATATATTGTGTTATTATGTAATGCTTACCTCTATATATTCTACTACCATGGAGAATCTTTTTCAAGATGGAATGAAAAAGTTGTTATTGTTCGAAAATAGTACAAAATTAAAAAGGATTCAGGTGCAAGAAGTCTATCTATGAATGATAGCAGCATCCATGCATCTGGTCGCTCGTCTTGATACCCTAATGATTCGTGGCTGCGTTCCACCGGGTACGCCTCCATAGTTAAGAATGATTTGGGGCATAGGAACAGTAAGAGAAGACAGCATGTAAAAGCTGTAGGTACCTTAACACGAAAATAGGCAAATATAAATCATGAAACTGGACCTTGAAAACCAGATAGGCTTGAATAGCAAACCTGAAAAATGACAACAGGAAATAAACCAATGCTGTATGGCATCAGCTGGAAAATTTTATGAAGTTAACCTAAACTATGCTATTTGAGGTGTGACTTCTAAGCCAAGCTTTCGTGCCTCATTGATAAGTCGTTTGACACGAATTTCTTCCTGCTTTTTACGTACTTCCTCAAAAACTCTTCCATCATAGTAAGTGTCATTTTTAAGCATGTTGCATATGATGACCAATAGCTTTCTGGCAAGTGCCACTATTGCTTTCTTTCCTCCACGGCGCTGTTTTATCTTCCAGTACCATGTGGAAAGATATGAATTCCTTATACGGGTTATGCTCCATGCAACCTCACAGAGTATGCTCTTGATATATGTGTTGCCATTTGTTATTCTGGTGGACTTTTTTTCCTGCACTTTCATTGTTGCCGGGGCTTAATCCTGCCCATGAGCATATATGCTCCGCTGTTTTGAACTTGCTCATGTCTGTGCCTATTTCAGCGATAATGGCAGAGGCTGCAGTTTTGTCTATACCAGGTATACTATCCAACTGCTCAATTTGCCTTGCATAGTTTTTTATTTCTGAATTGATTTCTTCCTCTATTATTAGAAGATGCTCATTCATTTCATCTAAGTGTTTGAGCAGTAGTTTTAAAAAATCTCTCTGGTGCCTTTTCATCCTGCCGTTGACCGATAGCTTTATTTCAGGGAGTTTATTGCGGGCTGTTGTTTTGACATAACCATCAATCTCTTCAGCTGTTATACTACCATGTTCTGCTAAGTGATCTATTATTGCTCTACCTGATTTGCCGAATATATCTGATAGAAAGTTAGAAAGTTTAAAACCACAGCTCTGGAGATATTTTTCAATACGGTTTTTCTGAGATGATATATCCTGGATTATGTTCTTACGGTATCTTGTAAGATCCCTTAATTCACGAATATCTTCAGGTGGTATGAAGCTCCCATTTAGAAGTCCTGCTCTAAGGAGGGTTGCTATCCATTCAGCATCTTTCATATCGGTCTTTTTACCAGGGACATTTTTCATATGTCTTGCATTAGTTACTATAGCTATCATAGTACCATCAAGGGCATTTTCCAGGATGTTATACACAGGCTGCCAGTATATACCGGTACTTTCCATAGCAACGTAATGGCAGTCTTCCGATTCAAGAAGTAAATCCTCCATTTTTCACTCCTGCTAAATATATTACAGGGTTGATTACCTGAGAATAAAGAAGTTTAACACCCGTGCTGTTCTCATATCATTAGATATGAGGCGACAATTGGCTGTGCTCAAAGGTAATCAGGTTAGGTTAAAGTCCGAGGTATAAAATCCATCAATGGTGCCACAACCTTTGACTCTGTTAACATTAATTTAGCAGAAAATATTATGTTTTACAACGCATCAGCCTATTTTCATTATTGGTTGTGCTTAAAATAAGCATGGACGGTTAAAGTGAGACTTAGCCGCTCTTGGTCTCGAAACAAGCGAGGCAGGGTAGAATTAAAAAAGGGCTTACGCCCTAAAAAATATAACCATAAAGTATGGCACCTAAACCCACAATCAAACAGTATATAGAAAAATATGAGAGTTTACCCCTCTTTACCACACTATTTAATACATACAGGAATATAAGACCGCTAATAAAAGATGTTGCCATGCCTACAGCCATAGGAGCAATTGCCAGATTGGCACCTATGGCGTCCTTTGCCTCCAGGAGAAGCGCTCCGAGTATAGCTGGAATAGAAAGCACAAATGAAAACTTAAATGCCCATTCCCGTTTTAGACCCCTGAAGAGTGAACCGGAGAGCGTAAAACCCGACCTGGAAATACCGGGCATAACTGCGATTCCTTGAAATGTTCCTATGACAAAGGCATCTGATGCTGTCATATCTCTCAAAACCCTATCTCCAGTGTTATAACGTTCACTTAAATAAAGCACAGCAGCCGTTATGAGGAGCATAAAACCCACAAGCGTTATGCTGCTGAATAATGTATCTGTATAGTTGTTCAGTATGAGCCCAATAATACCTGTGGGGATTGAACCTACTATGACAAGAAGTGCCAGTTTTTCATCCTGATCCAGTTTTTTTCTTTTTCTCGATACCACCCTCACTACAATTTTAATACACCCTGATATGAGTTCGATGACCTCATTCCTAAAGTAAATAAAGACAGCCAGGAGTGTACCGAGATGTAAAGTCACATCAAACAGGAGGTTATCCTGAGTTAGTCCAAAAATTGTCTGAAAGATTACGAGGTGGCCGGAACTGCTCACTGGCAAAAACTCTGTCGCACCCTGCAGCAGACCTAAAATAAATGCCTGAAATAAACTCATTATGCATCATCCTTTCCCTTATATAGACAAGCCAAAACCACATTTTGTTCAATCAACATTACTTGCATTCAATTACTCTTTCCTCTGTGACAATATAGTCCACCCTTACATCATGATCATCCTCAGGTACTGGATGTATCTGGATTTCGAAGGCCAGGCCAATTTTAATCGCATTAATCCCCTTTAAAAATCTGTCATAATACCCACCACCATACCCTATTCGATAACCCCTCTCGTCAAATACTACACCAGGCACCAGTATCAGGTCAACATCATCGGGAGCTACTATTCTCTTATTATCATATATTGGCTCTCTTATCCCCTTAAATCCTACGGTAATATCCCTGATTAAGTCCTTCATCTCAATCAGTATCAGTTCATAGGTATCTGGCTTTGTAAGGGGTAACACTATTTTTCTGTCTTCCTTTAAAGCTGCCTCTATAATAGGGGCAGTCATAACCTCTTTTCTGTAATCCATATAAGCCATTATTATATTTGCCTGTGAATAAAAAGAAAGACTCTGGAGTCTTTCTGATATACTCAAACTCTTAAATTTAACATCATCCTCTGTAAGACTTTCCCTAAGGTTTAAAATATGTGATCTCAATTCTTTTTTATTCATTTTGTTTCCCCCTGTCAAATTTGAATGTCTTATCCGCCCAGCCCAAATATATATGACAGTATTGTTAAAAGCATTTCAGCAGCAATTAGTATTATGACCATCCATTCCAGGCGTGTACCTCTCTTGGCATGAGCAAGGCCCGTAAATACATCCGTTATATCCAGTAATGTTTCTGTCTTATGGCGTACTTTTTCATATCTTTCCTTAAGCTCAAAAAGTTTTTCAAGCCTATTATAAAGGTCTTCGCTCTCCTCATTCACCCATGTGACATCCGGTTTATCCAGAAGCATGACATAGGATATGGTATTATACTTGAAACTTAAGATTTTGCCGGAAATTTTGGCCAAGCGTTCATCTGATATGTTCAAATGACCCTTTTCCAAATAGTTTATTATATCCTCTATGTCGTCCATCAATTTATTTATGCCGGATTCTATCCTATCCAATGCTACAGATTTAGCCAGAACGGTTGAGATTATATACAGATGGAACTCCTCCATATGAGGAATCACCATCAGGTCATAATTAATTGAGAACTCTTTATCGGGATTTACCTCCAGATTAAAATCATCGGTAAACTCAAATTTTATATTTTCAAGTTCATCTGCTATTTTCTTAAAATATTCTATGAGGTCTACCATATCATGATGCTCAAAGTTCAAAAATACCATGGAGCCAAAGGAAAATACAAATACAGATTTACCCTCCGGCATATTGATTATACCCTTTAATTGTTCCTGTGAAAGCAATAAAGGTTCGTCCCATTCAAATTTTTTCTCTATCCCAAAGTGCTTTGCAATGGTATTTAAATCAATTTCATTACACAGGCTGACAGCAGTAAATTTAATACTTTCCAAAATATCTTACCTCCACAAAATCATAACCTTATTTTTTATCCACCGACAATAATGTCTCAAATACAACCTCTATCCCCTTTGCCAGATCCTCATAGTCAGTCCACTCTTCTGGACAATGACTCTTACCATTTTTGCTTGGCACAAAGACCATTGCTGTAGGAGCTATGGAAGCCATCACCATGGCATCGTGTCCTGCCCCGCTTGCCATCCTTTTGTAACTGTAGCCAAGTTTTTGTGTCCCGTCTTCAATAAATTTCTTTATGTCTTCATCCAGTTTCACCGGTAAAACATAGAGTCTATTCGAGTAGTTTGCATCAAATCCCTTTTCTTTGAGTGCCTCAATCCCTTCTCTAATTTTATTCCATATCTCATCCATCGTTTCTTGTTCACCAGACCTTATGTCTACAGTGAATGTCACTCTCCCTGGAACAACATTGGCAGCACCGGGCTCAACCCTTATCTTCCCAACCGTACCCACAGTACCTTCACCTGCAGTCTTAGCCAGTTCATTGACATATATGATGAGGTCCGCCGCCTCAACCAGGGCATCATGCCTCAAATCCATTGGTGTCGTACCTGCATGGTCAGGGCTGCCTATGATTTCCACTTCATATTCACTTATCCCCACTATGCTGTCCACTATCCCTATGTCAATACCTTCATGCTCCAGTATAGGACCCTGCTCAATATGTAACTCAATAAACGCTGCAATACTACCTTGCTCTCTCTTCGCCTCACCAATCTTAGCTGAATCAAGGCCAAAGCTTTTCATGGCCTCGTACATAGAAATGCCCTTATCATCCACAGCAGCTTTAAGCTGTTCTACACTGACATCGCCCTTTATGGCCCTGCTCCCATAAAGGCCCGAGCCAAACCTGCTCCCCTCTTCCTCGATAAATGCAACAAACTCCACAGGATGCTCGGTAACTATACCCTCCTCATTTAACACTCTTGCTATCTCTAAAGCAGCAACAACACCTGCGGTCCCATCAAATGCACCCCCATGAGGCACAGAATCAAAATGTGAGCCAATCATAATAGGGATAGCTTTCTTACCCCTCTTCTTGCTGCCCTCTCTCCTGCCAAATACTGTACCGGCAGCATCCTCATATACCTTTAAACCAGCTTTATTCATCTCTTCTTTTATATATTCTCTGGCTTTTCTATCATCATCAGAAAAAGAAAGTCTTGTTACACCCTCTCCTGGAGTAGAAGTAAACTCTGCCATTGTTTCGATATCCTTTTTTATTCTTTCAACGTTTACCATCAATGCTCCCCCGTTTCTTTTTCATATATTCATATTATAGCCTAAAATACCATTAAAAAACAGTTTAAAATAAAATTTAGACAGGGTATCACCCTGTCTAAATTTTAGGAAGTTTATGGAGTAGGCTATATATAATCGATAACAAGATTTAAAATTTCATTAACCCTTACCTCGAATTTTTCTCTGTCGGTCATTGTGAGCCTTGTGCATTCTCCAATCTTATCTTTTATTTCCTTTAGCCTTTCATCTGATATGCCATTGTACTGTAAATAATCAATAAACATAGAAACGCTTTCCATAAGCCTTAAGGGCCCATAGACTTTGGGCTCACGGAAAAGGCCTGCAGCACTGGTAACCATAAATGCCAGTACGTCTTTGTAATCTATCTCATCGGACAACATTGAGTACCTCCTTGATATCTCTTCTCCCTGGAGGTTCAGGAATTTCATCAGGATAGCCTATAGTTATTAAAAACTCCGGTTCAAACCCCTCTTTTAAATCGATTAGCTTTTTCACTGCCTCTCTGTTGAAAGATAGCTTTATGCAACTACCAAGCCCCAGACTGTACGCCGATAACATCATATTTTGAGCTGCCATAGCTAAGTCGAAAACATTATCATTGCCCATCCCTTCGCCCTGAGCTTTAATGATGTTTTTATTTAATGATAATACAATTATACAGGGCGGGTTCTCACGGAACATACCCGGAGAGAATGACCTTATTCTTTTTATTATATCTCTATTCAATATAGCGGTGAAATGCCATGGTTGAAGATTACTGGCTGAAGGTGCCCATATAGCAGCTTCTATAATCTTCATTATAGTGTTCTCATCTAAAGATTCCTCTTTATACTTTCTTATACTCCTTCTGCCCTCTATTGCATCAAATAAATCCACGATTCCATCTCCTAATTTAAAATCTCAGCTGCCACCCTGGCCACCATTGTTCTGGAGAGAATTACCGGTTTACCTGTATATCTTCTTACGGCTTCTTTCATCTTAATGCTATAGCCCATGCAGTCCATAACGATAAGGTCACATGCCTTAAGTTTTTCAGCAGCCTTGATTATTTCATTAAAATCTCTATATGGAGAAGCAGCAGAAACTAAAATATTGTTATATTTACCCCACTTATTTGCGGTCATATCTACCTGGTCCTCATCCGGTACCATGATGCCAGGGCAGATGTCTTGCCTAAAAGAACTGATTATTCCCTTAATAACATCGCTGGGTTTTATCAAAAGTACCTGAGAATTAAAATTGGGAAACTCGCCGGTACATAACAGTAATATGGCATCCACACCAAGATGGTTTAACTCATCAATCTTTTGCTGCATAAGACCAAGTATCTTATTCTCTGAGAGCTTTACTTCCGTCCCGTCCTTTAGCCTTGAAACCAGAATATTTACCTCATTTTCAGGAGAAAGTCCATTTATATCTTCCATGGCCAGGCCATCCAGTGCTCCTCTTTCAATAATCTCTACTTCTCCCAATACCCTCATGATTTCAGGAATTATGTCCGTCCGCGGGGATTGCCCGATAGTCACTGTCCCTATCCTCTTATTCATTTAAATCACCCTTTTTCTGAAACCTGTTCATTTCACCATATAGTTCAATAATCTTTTCAAATTCATTCCTGTCATAAAATGCGCATTTACCGTAACCAAAGTTCTTAGCTACTTCTATCACAAATCTTACCACTTCCTCGATGTCTGTAACATGGCTCGCACCCGACGCACAACCCGGAACAGGCATTTCGGTTGTTATGGCAATACCTACAACTGGGGAAGAGGTAGCTACTGAAGGCTGCATAATGCTGTTAATATGAAAAAGTCCATTTCCATATGGGGTTATATCCTGCTCACTTATAGCAAATACTCTCGGTAACCTGCCAGTCGTGATCTGAATTATGTCCAGCAGGTCTTCGCTTACCTTCAGAATATACCCTTCCTTTACTGTCGGGGATATGGCAAAGCCATTAAAATTTATGATTCTATTCCCCTTGGTTGTATCGATGCTTAATATAGCATCCATCTTTTCGTCAACCTCATATCTGTTCATTACATCCATATCAACAGGCGAACCCATGAAAGGCACAGGCTCATGGGGAAGTGTAGGAGCAAAAGGACATATATGGGTACCTATAATGACATCACCAGGAAGGACATCCCCTCTTTTATTCATTTCACCTATTTTAGCTGCTATGGCTATGGCGGCCACTGCTCCATCTCCATCAGATACCAGGCCTATAGCTTCCGGCCTGGCACCTATCCCGCCAAGCCTTCCAATGATGCCCAGAGTAGGAGCATTCCCATCCCTCATTTTGCCATTATTTCCTGGTATTATTATCTTTACAAAATCTGTATACCCCTCACTCCCCTCGACCCTGGTTACCTTTACATGCTTAGCTCCGCTTTTCAATAGATAATCCCTTACCTTATTCCCGTCAACGCCCGGGTCATCCAATAAGTCATAAACCTCCATGACGTGTTTGAGTGACATAAAAAGCCTCCTTTAGTCCAGATATTTAAGAACTTCTTCACCCGTAACATCCTCTATAGGCTTTAAAAGTTCTTTATCTTTAACCCCACTACCCAATAAAATACTGTCTTTAGGTATAACTGCTATATAAATCTCATTTCCCTCTTTAATTTCTGCACTACTAATTACTTCCCATTTGATGGCATCAACAGTGAAAATCAGATCAGGAAATGTGGCTATTCTTTCATTTCCCTTATTTAAAAACATATACTCATTCCAGAAGTATAGTTTATATCTTCCAGAATCGCTATCAAGTTCCACATATCCGGAATCAAAACCACCCTCTGTATTTAATACCTTCTTTACTACCTTCGCCCTATCAACAATTTTGCCATTTAATTCTTCACACACACTCTCAATTTTTTTAATTCCATCATTTTTTATATAAATCTCACCTATCTGTAGAGCCTGTCTCATAGTACCTATTGCACAATTATTTTTTGCATAGCTTACGGTTACAGGATTCCTCAGTACAAATATCATCCCACCTGCCATAACTGATGCATACCTTATCATTGAGGAACACCTGTCCAAATTTCCCTTAATGGCAACTTCAATATAATTATTATTGTCAGGATTCCCGCCAACAGCAGTCTGGATACTCTCATACCCTACAACCCTGTTCAGACCAATAGAACCCATAACACCAGTCGGATGAGCCCGGCCATTGCATGGAGCATCTACTATAGGTATGCCTGTAGCAGCTGATATAACCCAGCCGTTTACAATAGACAGGGCACCCATCTCATTTACGATAATACCATCTATGTCTTTTCCATTAATCTCTTTGAACAGCTCCAATGCCTTTAATTGATATGACGGCTCAATATAAGCTCCATCTGCGGCGGGTGCCCCCACAGAAGAGGCTGTGACAAGAATATCATCATTATTTAGTTCATCTATGCCAATGACATTTACCGTACCCAGGTCTACAGCTATATAAGCCATCTTTTTGCCCAATTCCTTTAAGCCGCCACCTCCACCTCCTAAGATATTTCCACCTTCGACCAAAAATTCAGCCATATCATGATTTATCTTCATGGTTATTCACCTCTATCTTTGCACAATATACCATATGTGACAGCACCTGCTGCTATAACTGCGTCAACTATAGGCACTCCAATGTTGCTTCTTAGATAATCAAGGGCACCAATAGTGGAAAGACCTGTGCAGGCAAAAGCTATGACATCTGCACCTCTCTCTATCAATCTTTTTGATGCTGTTATAAGTTTTACTTTATTTTCCTCACGCATAAGGTCAACAGTGTTACTTACGCTTTCGGGTTTTTCTTCACCTATCAGCCGTGTACCCAGCACTTCTTTCATGGCCTTAGGCGTATCTTCTGTTATCCCAAGGGTTCCAACCATATAACCGGCTGATAGGGCCAGAGCGGCGCAGGCAGTGCCTGCGCCGATAACCGGAATATTCATCTCCCCCCTTAAATTCTTTACAGCCGGATCGGCGGCACAGCTCACTATTATGGCATCAACACCCTCAGAAAATAGCTCCTTCCCAAGTTTTATAATTTTGGGGATAGCTATTTCTTCAGACTCATCATCGTATATACCGTATGGCTGGTCCTCTATACACCGACTGATAACTTGAAAATCCGGAAACAATTTTTCTAAAATCTCACCATGAGAATTTAAAATCTCAACATTATTCGTTGTTAGTACACGAATGAGACCAATTTTAAACATGAAATCACCCCTATTTTGTCCGTTTAATAAACAAATTCATTGTACTCGTAAAGAATGAATATAAAGTTGAACCTGCTATGAATCCAGCTGCTATTATATACATCGACGACTGAATTTTTTGACCATATAACTTCTGCAGAATAACTCTAACCACTATGGCTGCCAGGACACCAAATCCGGCATTAGGATTTAAAATAAGTAATCCCGTAGCAAAAAGTATACCTATCTGCTTTTCAGCACCACCTATAAATTGTATTGCAGCACCTACTATCGCCCATATCAAGAGGTTTTGAAGCACTCCCGGCTGGGCTCCTGCCTGAATAGTAGCAGCAAATACTCTATCCACTGGTGGGAAAAGGTCCTGACCAAAATAACTGGAATAGCTGAATATTACTACCACTATAGCCACAAGACCTCCCATAATTTCAGCAAAATACTGCTGTCTTCTACCAAAGAGCTCAATGTTGGCATCCTTTGATTTGCCTCTTAATAGCCACCCAGTCTTTAGGTCATAACCCATATCTGCAAATGCAGGTCCTGTACAGGCGGTATAACCAACAAGAAGCCCCAGTGCCAGTGGTGGGAATCCCATCAACATGCCCAACACAAGGAATATCAGAGCAGTTGCAAATCCCGGAAACCATCCTGCATGCATTGCCGAGATGCCTACCATCAACTCCGATACAAGTGCTGATAATGCTGCAAAGACAATCCACCATATTAGCATAGGCAGACTCATATCAGACATTATACCGCCAATAAGAGCTAATATAAGTCCACCGATGATATATAAAACAAATCCATTCCTTAGTGATTTGAGCATATGCTCAGGTGTCCTTGTCCTGGCATATCCCGACTTTTCTTTTCCTGTTTGTGTTAGTCTTTTCCCACGAATGATCATTGTTATTTGTACCAGAGCTACTATGCCTGCACCAATCATAATACCATGAGGTATATAAAGCGCATTTATATCAATACCAAACAAGGGCTTGGAATAACCTCTGATGAGCAAACCAACCCCAAACATAGTTAGTGCCCATTCGTTTCCTATCCATGCAACACCTATGACATCCATGGGAATTTTAAAGGCCTGGCCCACTGCACCTACAATACCACCAATTACTAAAAGAATGGCACGCCTGCCGCCTTCTGCTGCAGCAAGAATTGTTTCACTGGTAGCAATCCCGGGAGGCCAGGCCTCATCAGCAGGAAAAGCCGGCGTATCAAACATCCAGTACATCATTGTTATATCCACTATCATTCCAAATGCCGCTCCAAATAACATAGGCATAAGGGATTCTTTATTTCCCATAAGCCATATGGTTCCCATTGCTAAAAGAAGGGCATTACCTGCACCAAATGTTGCAGCAGAAACACTCGTCTGTATTAAATTTTGTCTATATATATTTTTAAACCCAGTAAATGCACCTCCTGGAATGAGACCTACAAGAACCGCTATAAGTGCACCAATAATAGAAGTATTGGCTGTTATTCCCAGCCTCACAATAAGTTCGAGGCCAATTATAGAACCCAAAGCTGAAACAATAAGAGTAACAATTATGGTCAAAGGTTCAAAAAGCCTTGGCTGGGGCTCTTTTAAATATGTCTCAATCACTGGATCTAAAGCCCCTACATTGAAATCCCTCTTATTCTCCGGCAAATCCATAAACATCCCCCTTTTAATTGAATTTAGTAACCAGGTACACCTAATTTTCTGCAATACTCTCTTATTTCTTCCTTTACATATACACCCTCCTCCTCTATTACTTCACCATCAAGAATGATGGTGGGATTTAATACAATACCATCGGTATGAGAGGCAGAAGACCAGGTTTTACCCATAATCTGCGCCCCCTGGCTGCCCAGTCCAAACTCAATGCAGCCAAATACCCTTTCATCCTCAACTATTCTCCCTGTAGGTTTGGTTATCCTGGGGCTAAACCCAAGAGAGTAGTGTGCAACCCTGTACATCGTCGGATCATTGAAACCGGCCATCCATCTTTCAAATACCCTGGCCTCAGCGTCGCCATCTATTTTTGTAGCCACACCATTTTCTATTGTAAGTTTTATTCGTGATGAAAGTTTCCCAAGCTCGGCGGGTGGCCATACAGCCCCGTCAAAAACAATTTTCCCATTTATGGTCTCCTCTGTAGGGCACCATGAGACCTGTCCTCCAAGCATCACTGGTTCTCCCTTTTTATCTGCAAGTTTTCCTGACACCCTGGCTCTCCTGCCCCTGTTGTATGCTATGAGATCAGTACCCCCAGGGCTCTTAATTTCAACCTTATCTGCTTTTTGAACAATTTCTTTGAGAAGATTGCTCATCACTATTAAAAGGTTATAGTCAACCCTCCCAATGGTATTTACCATCATCGTAACATCCATACCAGGAAGGCAAAGATATCTTGTGCCATTATCCAGGGCTGCCCTCCATGCTCTTGTATGTTGAATGTACGAAACTGCGTACTCTATCCAGACGTCACTTTCTTTAATAGCACCAGCAACTGGAGCTGGTGGCTCCATTACTGCTGTAGGATTAGTGTGATAAAGTATTATAGTCGGAATAGCATCTGCGGCGTATACGGCTTTTGCTGTTTCAGCAACCACGCGCATATCAGAAGAAGTATCTGCTGTGATGACAACATTCTCGTCCTTTTTCACAAGTGCAATCTCCTCAACCAATTTCCTTGCACTTTTAGCTACTTCGAGACCCAGGTATTCACCCCTTGTCTCTGTACCTAAAGCAATGTCCATCTTCAACTACCTCCTCATTTCTTAAACTTCAAATAGTACCCTCATTCCATATTTCAGTAAGACAGGCATTATAACCTACAATTTCATAAAATCTACCCCATAAATGAATTAATTTATCTGTTAACTTTCATGATTCGTTTAAATAAAAGTTTTATCGATATAGCGATATCTGTTATATTATGCATAATCACTGATAATATTGGCTCTGCAAATTAATATTATTTTATATTAATATTTATTAAATTGATATATACAAAATATATAAAATCAGGGAAGAATATTTGGCTATGGTAACCAAATGTCCTTCCCTTAAGGATTTATATTATGCTCAAGTCCATCAGTTTTAAAGCCATATGATATCCAAAAATTTCTTTATCATCATTTAGTTCTGTCCCCAACAGTTCCTTTATTTTATCTATGCGATATATAAGGGTATTTCTGTGTATATATAGCTTATCGGCAGTCTTTTTTATATTCATCTGGCTATCAAGAAATTCTTTAAACGTAGGAATTAACTGTGATTTATATTTTTTATCGTATTCAATAAGTGGACCCAGTTTCGATATTACATATTTTTTTGAGTCAGCATCATTAGTTAGTTTAGCCAGTATCTTATAAACCCCTACATCATCAAAAAGGTATATCTTTCCCCTTCCCCACATCCTTTCACCTATTTTTATCGATTCCATCGCTTCCCTATAAGAGCTGGATACTATGAGCAGGTTTTCCACTGGCCTGCCTATACCAATAGTAAACTCAATTTTAGAAAATTTTTGCTTAATAATTTCTTCTATTCGCCCCGATATCATTGATGCTTTCTCATACAGTCCTCCTGAACAGAATGCTATAATATAATCGCTAAACAATGCAGTCTTTATATTACCCAGAGGTTCTATAATTTCATTGATCTCTTTAAATATCCTTTCGTTCACATTACAACCCTTTTTCTCAGGACCTGTATTATAATTCCTTTGATAAGTGACAATAACCATGCTGAAATACTTTCTATAAACATCCCAGCCCAGTCTTTTTGCTCTTTCTATAACAAGGCTTTCATCAACAAAATTTCCTGTAAGCAAATCATAAAGAAAATTACCCTCAATTCTCCTGTTGTTCTCCTCAATCAGGTCCTGCTTTAGATATTGAATGGCAATAACTGTTGCAGTCATTTCTGCTGTCATGGTGTTTATAAGCTGCATATTTTTATCTGATATTATTACCAGATATCCTCTTATATCCCCTTTTACTGAAAGAGGCGTTACAACATATACCTTAGACTGGTAATATTGATCTTCGTATATGCCAGTCCTATCTTTATTTGGGCAAGTAATGTGGTTCAAAACTATTCCATTCAAATCATTTGAAATAATTTTGTCAGATTTATTAAATACAATATTAAGGTCCTCGTCCAGGAGAATTACGGGAATATCTATCAAATGGGATAATTTCTCCAAAAATGTCGATGTGCTATCATCAGTCAAAACTGCCTCAGTAAGTTTTTCATGAACCCTCAAGATGTTATTTAATAACTCCGACTGGTCATGTACAATCTTCGTAAGAACAGAGTTAATAATGTCTGCATAGGGTGCTTTTGTTTTGAGATTTATTATAGTAAAATCTGCATTATTTGCCATCTCAATAATATCCCAGGGTAGTTCGTCAATATATCTGCCAAGCTTGATTCCAAGGCCCGAAGCTTTAGCTTTAATAAGATAGCTTATCAGCTGCCTTAGTTTTTCCTTGCTGTCTCTGTAAGCATAGCCAGCAGTGATATAAAACCCGCCCTCTTTTATCCACCCTGTTACATCAGGAACTTCTATGACATCTATGCATGTAACATTTCTCTCAAGCCCATTCTTGCCTGCTATTAATTTAGAACCTTTTACTTCCCTCAATTTAAATATATCTTTAACCTTCATCTCTCATCACTTCAACATAAACCTCCTCCATCTGAATTCCTCACCAAAGATTATTTAATTAATTATACGACATAAATCCCAAATATCCTCTTTTTAATAAAAAATAAGGTGGGATAAACCACCTTATTGCATCATTTTACTGGCCTTTTGAACCGCCTTTATAATCTTTGCATAACCAGTACACCTACACAGGTTGCCGGATAACCCTTCCTTTATTTCATCCTCAGTAGGTTTAGGGTTTTTATCTAAAAGATACACTGTTGACATGACCATTCCGGGAGTGCAGTAGCCGCATTGTATGGCCCACTCGTCTATAAAGGCCTTCTGCACTGGATGCAGTCCCTTTTCTCCTATCCCTTCTATTGTCGTTATCTCCGCTCCATCGGCCTGTGGTGCAAGGACAAGGCATGAGTCCACTGTCCTGCCATTCATTATCACGGTACATGCACCACATTCTCCCATGCCACATGATTCTTTCGTCCCTGTGAGCTTTAGTTCATCCCTTATGACCTCCAGGAGGGTCATATTGGGTCTGACAGATAAATCATACTGCTTTCCATTTACTTTTAGGGAAATATTAATCTCTTTCATATCGTCATCTCCTGATGACAAAATAATTTAGACTATCATCAATTTTTTCTTTCATCCTGATTGCATCCACAGGACAAACCTGCATGCACATGGCACACCCAACGCACTTTTCTTCGTCTATATTCGGCCTCCTGGTATTTCCATCCCAGGCTATTGCCCTGTGACCTCCATCGTTGCAAGCATCAAAGCAGAGACCGCAGCCTATGCATTTCTCACCGATGAGTTCCGCCCTTGTATATGGGGAGGGCAGCTCATCATGGGAATATATGTTTTGGATGGCCTTTCCTATGATGTCCATCGGGGAATCAAAGCCCATGTCCATGAGATAGTGGGCCAGGCCGCTTTTTAAATCTCTGATTGTCCTGAAGCCATATACCATTGGCAGGGTGCAAAACTGCACATTGCTGGCCCCCACAGCCATTATCTCCACAGCATCCCGCCAGCTAAACGCCCCTCCATTGCCGGATATTACTATATCCACATTGGATGCTATCTCCGCTATGGTGCGCAGAGTTAAAGGTTTTATTGCAGGACCTGATAGCCCTGAGTAGCCACCCTTGCCTGCGAGGCTTGGATATGGTTCAAAGGTGTTTATATCAATCCCCACTAAGGACGGGATTGTATTGCTTGCTGTAATGCCGTCGGCTCCCCCTCTTTTAACTGCGTGCGCCACCTCTACAATATCGGTAACCTGCGGTGTTATCTTTATAAGCACAGGGGTATCCTCGGCTGCCTCCTTGACCCACCCTGTCACCT
Source organism: Thermoanaerobacteraceae bacterium (assembly GCA_030016635.1). GTDB lineage: Bacteria > Bacillota > Thermoanaerobacteria > Thermoanaerobacterales > UBA4877 > JASEJQ01. The sequence goes on from JASEJQ010000007.1 coordinate 20,666, forward strand.
TCTCAGTTGCCTCTATACTCTGGGCCAGCATTCTACCTGGTGCCTCACCCATACTGCCCTGTGGGCAGCTAAAGCTGCACTCAATCAGGTCCACACCAGCTTTTTTCAGTCTCCAGACAAGATTTTGCCAGTCTTCTTTCCTTGCGCCCATTATCGAGGCTCCAATCATTTTTTCTGGAAAGGCCTCTTTTAATATCCTTACTCTTTTTTCAATGTCATCAATGTGGTATTGAGATATGAGGTCTATATTGCCAAGGCCGGTAACCTTTCTACCTTGCGGACCAAAGGATGACATCATGGGATACTTGAGCAGTACTGGGTTATTTTCTACAGAGGTAGTCTTTAAAATAACCCCTGCCCAGCCAGCCTTTAGCCCATCATAGGCAATCTCAAGCTCATCTGTTGGCGGTGCAGCAGAAAGTACGAAGGGGTTTTCCAGATGTATTCCCAAAAAGTCTATAGAGATATCTTTTTCCTTATACATTTCCAACACTCCCCTCGATATATTTTGCTATCTTTTCCGCTGCCTTCTTGCCATCAGATGCACACTCCACTATGGTACTTGCACCACGGACTATATCTCCGCCTGCAAATACTCCCTTTACACTTGTCATCATGTTCTCGTCAACACTGATTAAGCCATTCTCTTTCCTTTGTATACCTGGAAAAACCTTATCAGCCTTCTGGCCAACAGCTATCACAACTGTATCTAAAGGTATAAAGAAATCTGAATCCGGTACAGGCTCCGGTTGCCTCCTGCCAGACTCGTCAGGTTCACCCAGATGTGCCCTTGTAACAACTATACCTTCAACCTTATCCGTACCTCTAATCTCTTTTGGTATGGCCATGAACTGGAATGTTACACCCAGCTCATTTGCCTCTTCAATCTCATCAGGGAAGGCCTTTATCTCCTTCATACCCCTCCTGTATATTACCTCCACGTCCCTATCTGGATTTTCCGCCTTCAACGCGGATGCTACCTCTATAGCCACATTTCCGCCACCTATTACACCCACCCTTTTGCCTGCTTTAGAAGTCCTGCCATCCTTTATATCCCTCAATATTTCCCTTGCCTTATACACTCCCTCAAGAGCTTCTCTAGGGATACCCAGATCCTGCTCATCGGCCAGGCCAGTGGATATAAACACTGCTGCATATCCATTTGCGAGTTCATCTATAGAGTCTACATCCTTATTGATAACATCAATTGCAAAATGCTTCTTGATAAATCCTATCTCTCTATCAGCCCTTCCTTCAGAAAATCTGGCTGATGAAACCTCCTGTGCTGGTATACCTCCAATTTTCTTTTTCTCAAAGATATATGGCCTATATCCCATCATTCTCAGCTCTCTTGCACAGGCCAGGCCTGCCGGCCCTCCGCCAACTATGGCCACTTTTTCTTTGGTTGCTTCTGGAATTTCTAGATTTTCCTCCATGTCTGTATTCTCCATGATGTACCTGTGCAGTGCTCTTATCCTCACAGTAGAATCTATCTGCTTCCTTGTACATACATCCTGGCAGAAGGCAGGACATAGTATCCCGCATATGTCTATCAGAGGATTGGCCTCTACAATTATCTCCATAGCACCCTTTAGGTTACCTGTCTTTATAGAATATATAAAATCAGAGACAGGTACAGCCGAAGGACATGCCTTCTCACATGGTGCATCATAGCAGTAAAGACACCTTTCCGCCTCAAGAAGCGCCTGCTCTCTGCTCAATGTTGTCTGCATATTTAAGCCCCCTTTTATTTAAGTCTATCTGCCACTCATTGTTAACTGCATAACTGCCTTTGCGGTATGAAGCCTGTTTTCAGCCTCATCATAGACTACCGAGTGTGGTCCATCAATTACCGAGTCCACCACCTCGTGCCCTCTATCTGCCGGCAGTGCATGCATATAAAGGCAGTCTCTGTTTGTAAGAGCCATCATCTCTTCTGTACATATCCAGCTCCTGTTGGCTTCCAGTGTGGAGTCTATGACCTCATTGCTCTGGTTTGTAACCCAGCTTCCCCAGTTTTTTGGGAACACTACATCGGCATCCCTGTATGCCTCTTCCATATCATGGGTTACCTTGAGGCTGCCGCTATGTTTTACAGCGTTCTCTTTAGCCTGATTGATGACAAAGTCTGGCAGGTCATATCCCTCCGGGTACGCTAAGGTTACATCCATGCCATACCTTGGGAACAAGAGTACCTGTGATACCGGCACGGAGATAGGCTTTTTATGGGTTGTAGCATATGCCCATATTATTGATACCTTTAGATGTCTCGTATCCATGCCACGTTTCTCCTGAATAGTCATCAGATCTGCCAGTACCTGAAGAGGATGATACAGGTCTGTCTGCAGATTAATTATTGGGACTGTGGCATTAGCTGCCATTTCCTCAAGATACTTGTTGCCTATCCCCCAGAAGCAATTTCGGCAGCCTATGGCCTCACCAAATCTCGAGAGGATTATGGCCGTGTCTTTTGCAGACTCCCCATGGGATACCTGCATGGTGCTTGTGTCCAAGTAATTGGCATGCCCGCCTAGCTGTGTTATACCTGCCTCCATTGAGTTTCTTGTCCTGGTGGACTGCTCAAAGAACATGAGAAATATGGTTTTATATAGCAGGTATGGGGTCGGTATCCCCATGGCATATTTTTTCTTGAGGTCATATGAGACGTCCAGGATAGTATCAATTTCTTCCTTTGCCCAGTCCTGAAGTGTTATTAGGTGTTTTCCTCTAAATAATGTATTCATATAATTGTCCTCCTCTATTTCCTCAATTTTTCCAATTACAATAAAATTATATACAATTTAGGTGTAATAAGTCTATATTAGCATGCCATCAGCATCCATGTGCCTGATCGCTCGTCCTGATACTATACAAGATTCTCCGTCCTCTCAGGCATTAGACCTGCGTAATTTTCTACATAAATAGACGGTATAGCAGCATACATTGCAGCCGCCTTTACAAGTTCGTCTTTCCATATGACCTCATTAGGTGCATGAGCCTGGTCCTCATGGCCTGGCCCAAACCCCACACAAGGTATGCCAAACCTGCCCATGATGGATACCCCATTGGTAGAAAAGACCCACTTTGTGATCTCGGGCGCTTCATTGAAGAGCTCCCTATATGCGTGTATAAGGGTTTTACACCCAGGATGATCCTCCTCTATAAGCCATGTGGGGAAGTAGGCCTCTGTAGGATACTCAAGGCCGGTATACGACGGCCTGCTGTATCCATACATCTCCACATCGGCATTGGCGGCCTTTACTGCAGGAAGGTTCCTTATCTGACTCAATGCCAGTTCTGCATCTTCTCCCGCAGTTAGCCTCCTATCTATGGAGATCCAACAGCTATCAGCCACAGCACATCGCGATGGAGATGTGAAGAATATCTCTGATACAGTTAGACTGCCCTTCCCGAGAAAATCATGATTTTTCAAATTCTCATGCAAAGCCCTCAGCTCTAGGAGTATAGGAGCTATCTTATATATGGCGTTATCTCCCCTTTCCGGTGCTGAGCCGTGGCAGCTTACCCCATGGGTGGTCACCTTTATCTCCATCCTGCCCCTCTGGCCTCTGCTTATCCTGCAAGCAGTAGGCTCAGTAAGTACAACAAATTCAGGTCTAATACAGTCTTCATTAATGATATACTGCCAGCAAAGACCGTCGCAGTCTTCCTCCTGAACAGTGCCTGTAACCAGCAGGGTATAGTCGTCCTCTAAATTGAGGTCCTTTATTATTTTCCCGGCATATACCATGGAAGCCATACCTCCCTCTTGGTCACTTGCCCCCCTGCCGCCAATCACCTCATTGTCCTCATAGCCTTCGTACGGGTCAAACCTCCAAAGCGTTTTATCTCCAACACCCACTGTGTCTATATGGGCATCCATAGCTATGAGATGTTTTCCATGTCCGATATATCCCAGTATATTGCCCATTGGGTCTATCTCCACGCGGTCAAATCCCACTTTTTCCATTTCCTGCTTTATTCTTTTTATAACTGCCTCTTCCTGGCTGCTCTCACTGGGTATTGCTATCATGTCCCTCAAAAATCTTGAGATGTCCGGCCTGTATTTTTCAGCCTGTTCCTTTATCTCACTGAATTTTGCCTTCATAAGCTAAAGCCTCCTTGAAGTTGATCGCATTTCAAAGTTCCATTCATTAAAGTTTATTTTTTATAAATTCTCCATACCCCCTCCTTCCTGTCACACCTTTCTCATCATCGTAAACTACCTCGCCCCTTACTATGGTCTTTACCACCTTTCCCTTCATCTTTTCTCCCATAAGCGGTGAGTATTTCCCCTTAGACTCCATAATATGAGCAGTTACGGTCCATTCCTTATTTATGTCTACAATCGCAAAGTCCGCATCTGCACCAATCTCTAAGCTTCCTTTTTGAGGGTAGAGGCCATATCTCTTTGCTGCATTTTCCGACATCAGCCTCTGTATATCATCAAGGGTTATCCTGCCCATTTGATATCCATAAGTCAATATCGAGGAGAGAGAAAATTGTATACCAGGTATGCCTGCATAATTGTCCCAGATACTCTCCTTTGTTTTTTCTTCTGGATAAATACCTGCTGCATGGTCTGTGGATATAAAGTCAATTGAGCCATCACTGAGCCCTTCCCATAGTGCAGCCTTGTCTTCATCCTGCCTTACCGGCGGGGCAGTCTTAAGCACAGCACCCTTTTTGACAAGGTCATCCACTGTAAATAAAAGATACTGAGGACAGGTCTCCACTGTGACATCCATGCCATGTTCTTTTGCCCATCTGACCACATTAAGCCCCTCTTTCGATGAGAGGTGGACAATATGAAGCTTATTGCCTACCTTTTCAGTAATACCCATTACAGACCATATGGCTGCAGGTTCAGCCTCATATGCCCTGCCCTCATACCAGCTAAATGGGTCATTTCTGCCAATTTTCTGAAGATAACTAGAATAAAAATCAACTATATAATAGTCCTCGGCATGAATTGCACACACCAGATTCAGTTCTTTTAACTGGCGAAATACTGCATCCATCAGAGGCAAAGGCATCCTTGGATATGTTTCCATACCCGAGATGGTATAGAACTTAACCCCAACAATGCCTCTGTCCTTTAAGTCACCCAAGTCCTTTCGGTATTGGCCATTTTCAACCTGTCCTGGAGTTATGCCTCCCCAGAAGGCAAAATCAACATATGCCTTTTCTTTTATAATACTTAACTTATAGTCAAGATTCTCGCCGTTTATCACAGGAGGTATAGAGGTACAGGGCATATCTATTACAGTGGTTACACCTCCAGCCGCTGCGCTTTTAGTACCTGTTTCAAAGTCCTCTCGCTGTGTAAAACCCGGGTCATCAAAGTGAACGTGGGGATCCACAAGCCCGGGAAAGACTATATGACCAACTGCATCTATCTCTTCGTCGACACCAATACTTCTATCCAGTCCATCACATATCTTTCCTATCTTACCATTATCCACATATATGGTGGCCTCTCTTGTCACATTGCCATCTGTTACAATAAGTCCATTTACTATCCTTAAATCCATTATTATTCCTCCTTGAAAAGGTCCACCAGTTCAAACCTATCCACGTCAACAAGGCCATTGGTACTGAGCTTTAGTTTGGGGCAGACAGCTAAGGATATAAAGGAAAGCGTCATAAATGGGTCTGATATGCCAACTCCATTTTTCTCCTTTACAATATCGTGCAGCTCTATCAGGGTTTCTGCTGTCACACCTACAGGCCTATCTGCCATAAGCCCCCCATAGGGTAGGGCAAGTGAACCCAGTACATTGCCATCCAAGGTAACCACGATCCCGCCGCCTATCCTCTTCAATTCATTTATGGCAAGTATCATATCTCCATCGTTTTCTCCGGCTGCTATGATATTATGAGAATCATGAGATATGCTGGTGGCAAAAGCACCTCTTTTCAGTTTAAGGCCCGTGACAAAGCCTATACCGATCTTGCCCGTAGCCCTGTGCCTTTCCACCACAGCTATCTTTATGATGTCACTTTCAACATCTGACTCTACATAGCCATTTACTACTTTCGGCCTGGCCAGAATCTCATCAGTAATTATGGAGTCTGCATGCAGCCCAATTACCCTTATGGTTTCACCCTTGGCTGGCACCTTAAAACTGTCATTATGCAATGGTGCAATATTTATGGTATCCTTAAGACTACCATCAGGGTCCTTTATGTCAAAAATCGCTTTCCCATCTTCAGCCACAAGAACTCCTTCTCTATATACCTTTTCTATCTTTAAAATATCATTAAATATAATAATATCTGCATCATAACCTGGGGCAATGCCGCCTTTATGTTTAAACCCAAAAAACATTGAAGGATTTAATGTGGCAAGCCTGACAGCTGTAGGAAGTGAAATACCATTCCGGATAAGAAGGTGAACTGCATAATTTATATGTCCCTCATGCACAAGGTCTTCAGGATGCTTATCATCTGTACATAAAAGTATCCTGTGCTTGGTATTATCATTTAAGATTGGAAGAAGTCTTAATAGGTCCCTGGTCAGCGACCCCTCTCTTATCATTATCCACATGCCTTTTCTTAGCTTCTCCATGGCTTCTTCCGGTGTGGTACACTCATGGTCAGCCATTATACCTGCTGCAAGGTAGGCATTTAGTTCTTTGCCGGTAAGGCCCGGAGAGTGGCCATCCATTATCCTATCGTGAAAGAGGGAGACCTTCTTCAGAACCTCACTTTTTCCACCAAGCAGCCCGGGATAATTCATCATTTCGGCCAGGCCGATGACCGCAGGGTCCTCCATGAAGGGCCTTAAGTCTTCTGCTTTCAAATCCGCTCCAGAGGTTTCAAAAGGATCGGCAGGGACGCATGAGGGCAACATAAAGAATATATCCATGGGTAGCCCTTTAGAAGACTCTATCATAAATCTTATTCCATTACTTCCAGCTACATTGGCTATCTCATGGGGGTCAACAACAGTAGTCAAAGTGCCAAGTGGTATGAGTGCCTTCGCAAACTCTGGAGGTATGCACATGGTACTTTCAATATGCAGGTGGGAGTCTATAAAGGCCGGGGATATATATGCTCCTTTAATATCAACTACTTCTTTTGCTTTTTCAAACCTTCCCACCCCGACTACTGCGCCCCTATGTATGAGCACATCCCCTTCCTCTACGGACTCATCAAATACATTTACTATGCGTCCATTTTTTAAAAGCAGGTCACCCTCTGATTTGCCCAATGCCACATCTATCATATCACCCAGTGAATTTACATAATCAAGCATTTGCCATCTTCTCCCAGAATTTTTTGGCTACCTCTTGGGATTTCGCCATGACCTTTTCCTCATCTATTTCAGTAAGTTCATGATTTCTCATAAGGATACGCCCGTTTACAATTGTTGTGTTCACCTGATTGTCCCTCATTCCAAATATGACATGGCCAAAATAATTGTTTGCATCCAGGGGTGTGGGCGGATAATAGTCAAGTATAATTATATCAGCATAAGCACCCGGCTCTATCACACCAACGGGCCTATCATAGAATCTACCAAATATTTTCCTGTTGTTCTCAAAGAGCATCCTCCTGCTCTCTTCAAAACCCACTCTTGGATCCCTATAGACAAGTTTTGGAAGAATATATGCCGTCTTTACAGATTCCAGCATAGAGGGCGTATAGCCGTCTGTGCCTATACCTGTAAGAATACCCCTCTTAAAAAACTCCAGCAGTGGTGCAGCACCGACCCCATTGTTCATGTTGGACTCAGGGTTATGGATAACCATTGTCCCGGTGTTTTTCAGTATCTCAATATCACTATCATCCACATGTACGCAGTGAACTGCCAGTGTCTTTTCACCCAGTATGCCAAAGGAATTAAGCCTCTCAACCACCCTCATTCCACTCTTGCCCATGGAATCTTCCACATCTTCAATTCCTTCTGCCACGTGCACATGAAAACCCGTCCCCAGTGTCTCGGCTTCTGTCCTACACCTGGTTAGTGTCTCATCAGACAGGGTCAGTGAGGCATGAAGCCCAAATGTGCCCTTTATCAAATCATTCATATCTTTCTTTTTCTTAATAAACCTTACATTTTCCCTTATTGATGCATCACTTAAGTCTTTACCCCAGCGGTCAGATGTCTCGTAGCAAAGTACAGAACGCACACCGGCATCCTCAGCAGCCCTTTCCAGTATATCCAGGCTACCATCCACCAATCCAAAGGAGGCATGGTGGTCAATTATACCTGTGGTCCCACACTTAATACCCTCTATTAAAGGGACCATGGCACTATAGTAGATGTCCTCTTCAGTGTCAAGACATCTATCCAGTTTAAACCAGAGTTTTTCCAGTATCTCCTTAAAGCTTTTTGCTGGTTCGCCCTTCAAGGCCATACCTCTGGAAAACGTGCTGTATAGGTGCATATGGGTATTCAGGAAGCCGGGCATAACAAGGCGATGCCAGGCTTCTATATATTCTGCTTCAGGATATCTCGTCTTTAATTCTTGAGTATCTCCTACCTCTCTGATACATTCTCCATCTATGAGGATAGCGCCATCATTAATAAGGCGGTTATCATCCCCTGATGTCAGGATTACCCCATTGCCTATAAGATACATAATCCTTCCCCCCTGATGGCTATCTAAATATCAGATAGACAATAAATACTGCCGCCAGTACATACATTGTCCCGCTTACCTCTTTTGCTTTGCCAGTAAAGACCTTCAGGAGTGTATATGAAACCACACCAAACACTATGCCCTCAGAGATTGATGCTGTAAAAGGCATGATGGCTATAGTAAGAAATGCCGGTAAAGCCTCTGTCCAATCCTCTGAAAGATCTATATCTTTTATAACAGATATCATCAAAAGTCCGACTATCACAAGAGCAGGAGCTGTAGCTGCTGCAGGTACAGACGTAAATATATTGCTCAAGAATAGCGCAATTATAAAAAACAACCCTGTAACTACTGAAGTAAGCCCTGTCCTACCACCCTCAGCAATACCAGAACTGCTCTCTATATAGGTTGTAACTGTTGATGTGCCTAGGCACGCGCCAAACATTGTCCCTATCGCATCAGTCAAAAGTCCCCTGGTTGTATCCTTTTCTGACATATTGCCTTTTTCATCCACCAGTTTTGCTTTCTGGGCACATCCTATGAAAGTACCTATGGTATCAAACATATCTACAAAGAAGAAGGCAAATATTACCGGAAGCATCGCCAAGGTGAAGGCATTCTTAAAATCAAATTTGAATGCTATTGGCGAAACACTGGGCGGCATTGATATGAGATGGTTCCAGGAAGGTTCAAATATTCCAAATTGAGCCGCTGTCTCAGGGCCTACCACCATTGCATAAATCCAGCCAATTATTGCGGTAATTATTATGCCCCACAGGAGTGAACCTTTTATCTTTTTATACATCATTATACCTGTTATCAGGAGTCCAAAAACGAACAAAAGTGTCTGTGGACTGGCATAACTGCCAAAGGTCAAATGGTTATCAACAATCTTTACCGCACCGGCATTCATAAAACCAAGAGATGCAATGAACATGCCTATCCCTACACTTATTGCTCTCTTTATATTTACCGGTATGGCATTGACTATAGCTGTTCTTATTTTAAAAAGTGAAATTATAGTGAAAATGACGCCATCTAACAGCACGCAGGTTAAGGCTATCTGCCAGCCGTTAGGTACCCCTTTTAACGGCCCGGCAAGAACAAGGGTGGCAAAATAAGCATTTAAGCCCATTCCGCTGGCCAGTGCAAATGGAAGGTTGGCAAAAACACCCATCAGTATTGTGGTAAGGCCGGCACTTACAGCTGTTGCTGTAAAGAGTGCTTCTTTTGGCATACCCGTTGCTGAAAGAATGATTGGATTTACGGCCAGTATATATGCCATGGTGAGAAATGTTGTAAGACCTGCCGTAAATTCTGTCCTGGCATCTGTACCCCTTTCTTTTAGCTTGAAATACCTCTCCAATGCGGATTCATTCCCATTCCTGGTTTCCATTTTTAACCTCCTTAAAAATTTAATTTTATTTATTCTTAATCTCCCTTAAGACCTTTTCAGGAGTTAAGGGAAAATCTTTAACTCTAATTCCAATAGCATCATAAAGTGCATTGGCTATAGCCGGGGCAGGGCCGTTTATGTTTATTTCTGCTGCAGACTTAGCCCCATAAGGTCCTGTAGGCTCATAGGTCTCCACTATGATTGGCACTACCTCAGGCATATCCCGTGTAGAAAATATCTTATAGTCAGTTAAATTGCCATTTAACATTTTCCCATTTTCATCAAAGACATATTCCTCTGTAAGGGCATATCCTAAGCCCTCAGATACTGCACCTATTATCTGCCCCTTGACCAGTTCCGGATTAATAGGTTTGCCGCAGTCCATAGCCGCTACATATTTAATGGGTTTTATAACCCCTGTCTCCCCATCCACCTCTATCTCGGCAAAATGCACTGCAAATGGAGGAGGTGAGTATGGTGAAACCATGGAGGCTGAAGCAATTATCTGATGCTGGTTGCTTACATAAAGCGTGTGGTGGGCTATCTCAGAAAGGGATAAGGATTTTCCGCTTGCCTTACTTATAACCCTGCCGTCCTCTAAGATAAAGTTTTTGTCATCTACCTCTCCTAAGAGTTCCTTGGCCACCTCGAAGATCTGGTCTCTTACAGCCATAGCAGCTTTTAGCGCTGCACTGCCTGAAATATAGAGGCCGCTGGAAGCATATGCGCCCACATCAAATGGGGTAATATCAGTATCTGAGGCATAAACAATTATGTCCTCAGGTTTTACTCCCAGAGTCTCTGCAACTATCTGACTGGAGACCGTATCAAGCCCTGTGCCCAGATCTGTGCCGCCATACATAAGGTTAAAAGACCCATCCTCATTCATCTTTATAGTGGCTGCACCCATATCTACCATAGGTATGGCAGACCCCTGCATGAGCATAGCCATCCCTACACCACGTACCTTACTTCCGTTTCTGATATGCTTCCCAAACTTCTCATACCAACCAATTTCCTGTGCTCCCCTATCTATGAGTTCATCTAAGGCACAGCTCTGTATATATTGCTCTACCCCTTCCTTGCCCTCTCCTAAGGCTTTAAATATAGGGGATGTCTCTCCAGTCCTGATGTGGTTTTTCTTCCTAAATTCCAGTGGACCAATACCCGTTTTATATGCCAGTTCATCTATTACCTGCTCTAAGGCTGCATAGGCCTGCGGGGCTCCATAACCCCTGTTGGCACCAGCTACAGGAAGATTTGTATATACAATATTGGCCCTGAACTGTACGGCTTTAGCCTTATTATATAGAGGCAATGACTTGGATCCTGAATTTGAAGCCACTGTAAGACCATGGGCTCCATATGCTCCGGTGTTGCTGAGTATATGCATACTTATAGCATTTATAAGGCCATCCTCGCCAGCCCCTATCTTTAATGAAATCTCCATGGGGTGACGTGTCCTTGTAGACATGAGCTCTTCTTCACGTGTATAAATAGCCCTTACTGGCCTTCCCGTCTTTAATGTAGCATAAGCACATATATCCTCAAGAATTATTTCCTGCTTGGTCCCAAAACCACCACCTGTACGTGGTTTTATAACCCTGATGTTCCTGACCGGTATATCCAGTACCTGGGCTACAATCCTCCTTACATGGAAAGGAACCTGGGTAGATGTCCTTATAACTATCCGCCCATATTCATCCAGATATGAGATGGTGACATGCGGCTCTATGGGTGTCAACTGAACATACTGTGTCCTTATGGTGTCCTCTATTACATATGCAGACTTTTTAAGTTCCTCATTGATATCACCAATCTCAATATCTATATTTGCTGCCAGATTGTGCTGGGGGTCATAGGCGCCTTTAATTTCAGGCTCATCATGAATTACCGGTACACCATCCCTCATTGAATCATGGGGGTCTAAGACAGCCTGCAAAATATTGTACTTTACCTCTATGAGCTTTAATGCTTCACAGGCAGCCTCCTCTGACTCAGCCACCACAGCGGCCACCCTGTCACCTACGAACCTCATCTTCTGATTGAACATATAAGTATCGTAGGGCGACGGCTCAGGCCATCCCTGTCCTGCTGTAGTGTGTATTACACGAGGGGTATTCTTATATGTAAGCACCATCAAAACGCCGGGATATCCTTCTGCCTTTTCTGTGTTTATCTCTTCTATTGTAGCATGAGGATACGGTGAATGCATCATCTTTATATGGAGCATATCTTTCAACGCTATATCATCAGTAAACACCGGCTGGCCGGTCACTAAGGACATTGCATCTCTTTTTTCTGTGTTAATCCCTATAGACTTATACTCTGCCATTATCTCCAGCCTCCCTCATCATCTTAGCCGCTATTTTTACTGCCTCAATCTGTTGCATATATCCAGAGCAGCGGCAGAGGTTGCCATCTAAGGCCCTCTTTATATCCTCCTCACCAGGATCTGGATCTTTAAGAAGCAGGGCATAGGCGGAGAGAATTTCCCCTGGCGTACAATAGCCGCACTGTACCGCGCCAAATTTTGCAAACGCCTGCTGAACAGGGTGAGGATTGTTAATATCACCCAACCCTTTCACTGTTGTAATCTCAGCCTCGTCCACACCTGCTGCTAAGGTTGTGCAGCTGGCATAGGGCACATTATTTATAAGCACAGTGCAGGCACCGCATGTGCCCTCATAGCAGTCTCCTTTCACCTCCATGTAGCCATTATCCCTCAGAAGATCCAGGAGTATCTCTCCAGGAGATATATCAAACTCCTGCTTTTTCCCATTGATTATATATGTGACTTTCATTCTCCCACCCCTGTAAACCCTAGAAGAATCCGCCTGGCAAAAACTCCAGCCAGTTCCTTCCTGTATTCACTGCTCAGCCTGTAGTCATTTAAAGTATTGAGGTTATCTCTCACATAGCTGAAAAAGTCATCCGCTGTCTCCCTGCCAACTTTCTTCCCTTTAAGGTAAGATTCACCTTTTTCAAACCTGGATGTAGGGCTCTTCAAAGAGCCAGAGGCTATTGATGCATCCTCTATCAAGCCATTGTCAAGTTTCAATAAAATTGCAAGGTTTAAGAGCGGGATGTCCGTGGCTGTCCTTGTAAATCTTTCCATTCCAAAATGATGGCTTGAATCATATTTTCTTAGACATACCTCTTTTATAATCATATCGTTTAGTAATTGGCCTGAATCATAAAATTCATCTAAGGACATCCTGATGTCCTTTTCACCATCAAACATGATAACAACCGCTCTGAGGGCTAAAAACATTGTTGCTATATCAGAAAAGGGCCTACCTTTAACCAGTGAGCCACCTATGGTCATCTGATTCCTGAGTAGCTCTGATGAGATTTCCCTTATTGCATCACACACGCTTCCATTAAGGTAATCCTCTATAATCGGAGAATTAATGAATTCATTGACTGAGACCCTGCTGCCAACCCTTATCTCATCTTCATCTTCAGTGATATGCTTTAATCCAATCTTATCTAAATAAACCAGTGCTTTAATGCTCTCGTCTCTCTCTGTGGTTATGTTCAGTCCACCTCCAACTATTGCGGCTTTCCCTTTGTAGTCCCTAATAATGGTGACCGCTTCACTTAATGTTTCGGGTTTAAAGCACTGCTCTATACTTGTAAGCCTCAATTTGCAACCCCTCCCTCCTCAAATCAGTCCGATTCCAGCAGTTTCTTAGAAACGCGATTTTGTTCTTCAATCAGGGCCTGTTCATCCAGTCTTGTAAAATGGCCATTCTCTATTAAAACATTTCCATTTATCATTGAAAAATCTACTGCTTTAGCATCGCAGAGCACCAGTGAGGCCACCGGATCTGAAAGGCCGCCAGCAAACTCTAACCTGTCCATTTTAAACCCTATTATGTCTGCCGCCTTGCCTACTTCAATAGAGCCTATTTCTTTGTCCATCCTCATGACCTTAGCCCCACCCATTGTACCTATATACAGGGCTTCTCTTGGGGTTATTGCATCCGACCCATATTTAACCCTTTGAAGGAGAAGAGCATTTCTTATCTCAAGCAAAAAGTTTCCGGAGTCATTGCTGGCGCTGCCATCTACGCCCAGCCCTATCCTCATGCCGGTATCTTTCATCTTTGTAACTGGCGCTATACCAGAGCCCAGCCTCATATTGGATGTAGGGCAGTGTGCCATCCCAACGTCATGCTCAGAGAGCTTTTTTATATCCTCATCGGATACCCATACCATGTGGGTAAACCATGTCCTGGGGCTTAGCCATCCCAGTTTTTCCATGTAATCCACAGGCTTTAAACCAAAATGCTCAAGGCAGTAGTCATCCTCGTCCATTGTTTCCGCCACATGGGTATTTATTATCACATCATACTTTTCTGCCAGCCAGAGTGTATCTTTCATGAGCTGTTCCGTCACAGAAAACGGTGAGCATGGGGCAATGGCAATCCTCCTCATTGAAAATGGCCTGGGGTCATGGTATTTCTCTATAACCCTTTCGCAGTCCTTCAATATCTCTTCCTCTTCCTGAACCACTGAATCCGGCGGAAGTCCACCATCTTTCCTGGAAAGGCACATGCTTCCCCTGGTGGGGTGAAACCTTACCCCCGTAACCTGTGCCCCCTCCATCTGCGAGTCTATGAGGTATGGATGCCCTTTGGGAAACAGGTAATGGTGGTCAGTGGTGGTGGTCACACCGCTTTTCATCATCTCCATTATAGCCACCGTAGTGGACACCCTTACAGCCTCTTCGTCAATATTTTTCCATTTTTCATATAGGAACACCAACCAGTCAAACAGTTTAGCGCTCTGTACCTCTTTAACAGCCCTGGTGAGGGATTGGTAAAAGTGGTGGTGGGTATTTACAAAACCGGGCAGGATCATCATACCCTTACCTGAAATTATCCTGTCCGGTCTGATACCATCGGCCTGGCCACTTCCCACCCCTTTTATCACATTATCCTCTATATATATCCACCCACTCTTTATTTCATCCATATTCTGGTCAAATGTAGCAATGATATCCGCATCCTTAATCAGAGTCTTCACTTATTTTCCCCCTTCTTCTGCTTTAAAAGCTCATATATTCGCTCCCCTGTAGCCGGAATTTTGAATACCCTTATATCAGCAGCATCATATATTGCATTGGTCACAGCAGGAGCAGTAGGCACCATGCCTATCTCTCCTATCCCCTTTGCCCCAAACGGTCCTGTAGACTCATAGTTTGTCACAGGTATTGTCTCTATAGAACTGGGCATATCCTTTGAGGTAGGTATGATATACGTTGAAAAGTTTGGGGTCTTAACGACACCATTTTCTATAATGAGGTCTTCAGTAAGGGCATAACCTGTACCCATAACAAAGCCGCCCTCCGATTGTCCCTCTAATCCACCCTGATTTATGACAGTACCTGCGTCAACCACTACCGCACCATCTGTCACCCTGGCCTGGCCGGTCAATGTATTGACCTCCACCGCAGCTATCTGACCGCAGCATGAGTATATATGATGGGGGAGTCCAAATGCGCCCTCAATGGCCTTATCCGCAGTTGGAAGGTCAAAGTGCCCCTCAGCGACAGGTAAGCCTCCCCTCTCTATTGCATAAGATGAAATTTCCTCATAAGATACCCTCTTATCTTTAGCTGTTTTTACATATGCACTGCCATCATCTATCTCTATCTCGTCCGGGGATACACTTAACATGCCTGAGGCATATCCTTTTATCTTCTCATTCATCTCCTCCGCTGCTAAGAATATAGCCTTGCCGCCTACATAAGCCGCCCTGGATGCAGTGGTAGGACCAGCATCTGGTGCATTTCTCGTATCGCCAATCACAACCCTTATCCTCTCAATAGGAAACCTCAATGCCTCTGCAGCCACCTGGGCATATACCGTCATTGCTCCCTGTCCTATCTCCACACATCCAACCCTTACAATGAAACCGCCATCAGGGTCCATCTCTATGACAGCATCTCCGAAATCCGGCAACCCTACACCCAGTCCCATACCCTGCCAGGAAAGGGCCAGGCCGACCCCTCTCTTTATCCACGGCCTATTTTTATCCGTCCCTCTATACCTCTCCCTTTCCCTCCAGAGCCTGCTGCCCTCCATAGCATCCAATACAGCCTCTGACTCCACATCCGTAGTAATGTGATGCCCTATAGGGGCCACTTCTCCTTTTTTTAATATGTTCTTCCTCCTGAACTCTATAGGGTCAAGACCAAGTTTTTCAGCTATAATGTCCATCTGAGACTCCATGGCAAATGTCACCTGTGGCACCCCAAAGCCCCTGAATGCTCCAGATATGCCATTATTTGTATAGACGCTGTACCCATCTATATGGACATGTGGAATCCTGTATAGCCCGCAGCTCGATTCCAGGGCAAGATTTAAGATGGGACCTCCCAGTGAGGCATAGGCACCTGTATCAGCATAGACCTTCACATCGTTGGCAACCAGAGTGCCGTCTCTTTTAACCCCCGTCCTGTAGATCATTATCATTGGATGCCTTTTCCAGTATGATATTATAGATTCTTCACGGGGCATTACCATCTTTACAGGTTTGCCCGTCTTTAGGGCTAAAAGTGCCATTATAGGCTGGATGGTAAGTTCATCCTTTCCTCCAAAGGCACCGCCCACCGGACTGGATACCACCCTTATCTTTTCTACAGGCATATTGAGGCAGCGAGAAAGCTGGAGCTGATCTCTATGTGGATAATGGGAGCCGGCATAGACAGTAAGTGTGCCATCCTCCTCTATAAGGGCAATGCCATCCTCTGTCTCTAAAAAGGCATGCTCCTGTCTGCTGGCATAATAGGTATTCTCTATGATGAGGTCTGCCTCATCAAATCCCTTATCGATATCTCCCTTTCTTATTTCAGTGTGAAGCAGAATATTTCCGCTCTCATGCACTTTGGGTGAGTCAGGTTCAATGGCCCTGATGGGGTCATCCACCACAGGAAGCACCTCATACTCCACTTCTATGAGCAATGCAGCCTCCTCTGCAATCTCTTTTGATACAGCTGCTACCGCTGCCACTGCATCACCAGCATACCGCACCTTGTCTTTGCAGAGTACAGGCTGGTCCTGTATGGCTATGCCGAAGCCGTTAAGGCCAGGCACGTCCTCCCATGTAACCACTGCCTCAACCCCGGGCAGGGCCTTCGCTTTAGATGTATCAATGCTCTTTATAAGGGCATGTGGATGTATTGAACGCAGCACCTTGCCCCAAAGCATACCATCAAAGGAGAGGTCGCTCATGTATTTTGTAGTTCCTGTCACCTTTTCATATGCATCAACTCTGGGTATATCCTTGCCAACATATTTGAGGTCCACTAAATCACCCCCAATTCCAGCATACCTTCATAAAACAGGTTTGCGCTCATCTCTGCCCTATATCTGGCAGAAGCCCTGACATCACTGATAGGGGAGACCCTATCCCTTATCTTCATGGCTATCTCCCAGAGCCTCTCCGCGCTGTCTATCCTGCTCCCTGCCATGAGGTTTTCTACCTCTATGCATCGGATAACTGTAGGTGCAGCAGAGCCAACCGCCACAGCAGCCCTTTCAATTATTTTACTGCTTCTGTTCATACTCAGGATTACTGCAATATTGACGATGGATATGGCCATGGCGTTTCTCTGCCCCAGCTTCTTAAAGAAACCTATCTCTCCATTGGCAATTGTTGGCACAACTATATCGACCAGAATCTCATTATCCCTCATAGCCGTCCTGCCTGGCCCTGTAAATAATTCTTCTATAGGAATTGTCCTTTCCCCATCTATACTTTTAAGTTTCACATGAGCACCGTGGACAGAAAGGGCAGGTATGGTATCCCCTGCCGGGGATGCATTAACCACATTTCCACCGATTGTACCCCTGTTTCTTATCTGCGGTGAGCCCACCTGAGCACACGCTTTTTTTAAAACAGGCACCTCATCGCATAACCCTGACTCCACAATCTCATTGTGAGTGGTGAGAGGGGCAATATGCACATCGCCCCCGTCAACATGTACGCCATGCAGTTCATCTAACCTGCCTATATCGACTATGTTATCTTCCCTTATCATATCATGCTTTAACCTGACAAGGAGGTCAGTGCCGCCGGCAAGAATCCTGGCTCTACCCCTCATCTGGTCCAGCAGTTTCAGGCATTCGTCCAGCGAAGAAGGTCTGAAATAATCAAATTCCTTCATAAAAATCCCCTACCTTTATTCTTCCTCATACAGTGGAAAATCCTTCAAAATTTTTGAGACCCTATCCTTTACGTCATCTACACTGTAGCTCCCCTTAATAACCGATGCGATTATATCTGCAATCTCATCCATCTCATGAATGCCAAGGCCCCTGGTCGTTGCGGCAGGCGTGCCGATACGTATGCCGCTTGTCACATTGGGCCCCTTTGGGTCATCGGGTATGGTGTTTTTATTTACCGTTATATTCATCTCCTCTAATTTTTTCTCAATATCCTTTCCGCTTACATCATATTTTCTGAGGTCTACCAACATAAGATGATTGTCTGTACCGCCAGACACCAGATCAATATCCCTCTTTAAAAGTCCATCAGCTAATGCCTTTGCATTTTCTACTATCCTCCTTTGATAGTCTTTGAAGTCATCAGACATGGCCTCTTTAAAGCACACGGCTTTGGCTGCAATTATATGCATCAGGGGGCCTCCCTGCGTACCGGGGAATATAGCCTTGTCTATGGCTTTACCCAGTTCCTCTTTGCAGAGGATTGCGCCACCCCGTGGCCCTCTTAATGTTTTATGGGTTGTGGTGGTCACTACGTGGGCATAGGGTACAGGGCTCATATGATAACCTGCAGCTACAAGACCTGCAATATGGGCCATATCTACCATGAGATAGGCATTTACGCTATCGGCAATTTCTCTAAATTTCTTGAAATCAATTTCCCTAGGATATGCACTGGCCCCTGCTACAATTAGCTTCGGCCTGGCCTCTTTTGCAATCCTCTCCACCTCGTCATAGTCCATCCTTCCAGTGGTGGGGTCTACGCCATAGGACACAAAATTAAAATACTTACCCGATATATTCACAGGGCTGCCATGGGTCAGGTGACCGCCATGGGAAAGGTTCATCCCCAGAACAGTATCCCCAGGATTTAAAAGGGCAAAATACACAGCGGTGTTAGCCTGAGCCCCTGAATGGGGTTGGACATTCGCATATTCAGCATTAAAAAGACTCTTAAGCCTCTCCCTTGCCAGCTCCTCTACCTCATCCACAAACTGACATCCGCCGTAATATCTCTTGCCCGGGTAACCCTCAGCATACTTGTTTGTAAGCACAGTGCCCATGGCTGCCATAACAGCAGGACTTACAAAGTTTTCAGAAGCAATCAGCTCAATTGTTTTTCTCTGTCTGCCCAGCTCTCTTCTTATACTGGCAGCAACCTCAGGGTCAACCATATCAATTGTCTTAAGGTCCATATCTTATGCATCTCCTTATCAGTTAGTTTAAAGACACCTATCTCTATATTCTCTAAAAACCCCTTATTTCCTTCAAAAGCCTGTCAATTTCTCCAACTTTTTCTCTCTCCTTCTGCCACCATTCCTGATTTCTCTGAGCATTGAGCTCCTCTACAGTCTTCCCCTGCTGCTCAACCCAGGTGTAATACTTGAGATTAAACCACCTGTCACGGTTATTTACTGTCCCCTCCTGGATATAATCCTGCTTGACATTGTTAAATATTGAATTATAATAAACGGCTGCCTTTGTTTTATCCATCCTGCCATATCTCGCATCCAGGTCGGCCATCACAGAGTGATACCTATCTATGGTGTCGGTGAGTATGGTAACCACATTATCACCTTTGCCCAGTCTCCAGAATTTAGCAGACTTGATTGCACCCAACACATTGCAGACACCGGATATCCCAAATATAGTGGACATCTCCTTTACCACATCTCGGCTGATACCAACCTCCTCAGCCAGGTATTCCATCCCTTCGGAGTCGGTCAGTAGCCAAAGACCCAGCTTGCATTCCATATCATCTATGCACATTATGGCATCCATATTCATCACATTATGTATCCAGGTGACATGCTTATCTCCTATACCCTGTATATCGTGGTCTCCATATCCATTGTTATACAGTGTGGGGCATTGGATGGGTTCAAGGCCGACAATCTTCAGGTCCGGGAACAGTTCCTTAAGCCTGTCTCCTGCGGCAATAGTACCGGCTGACCCCATGGCAGAGACATAAGCAGCACACTTTCCATTGCCTATTCCTTTCTCATTCAAGTCATTTACCAGCTCACCTATAGTATTGCCTGTCACATAATAATGAAACCTGTAGTTGGCCATAACCTCAAACTGATTTAAGACCTTTACCTTTGGGTCCTTAGACAGCTCTTTACACTTATCATATATCTGCTTGACACTGGACTCGCATCCCGGTGTCTTTATATATCTTGCCCCATAGCCTTCTATTTTCTCAAACCTTTCCCTGCTCATCATCTCCGGCAGTATAACCACAGAGTCATAGCCCATCCTGGCGCCAACCCATGCGCCACCAATCCCATAGTTCCCTGTAGATGGGTATACCACAGTGTTTTTTCCTGGTACAATTTCACCATAGAGCTGTTTTTCCATGGTAACCGAGTATGTGGCGCCCACCTTATGTGAGCCTGTCGGGAAATCCCTCCCATAAAGGACTATTATGTTTGCGTCCACACCGGTGAGCTCTTTTGGCAAAACCATGTAACACGGTGTGCCGTCGGATTTCTTCCATGTGATGTTGTAGAGGTTGATCGGGTCTAAGGGATTTACTTCCTTAGCCATTAGCGCCTTCTCTCTGATGTCAGATGGTATATTTTCAGGGTGAAGCATCTCCTCAAACGTAGGACCCCATATAAGTTGTTTTTCCATTTTTATCCTCCTCAATTTGAGCCGATTAAGCTTAGTTTTTTAATAAGGTCATCAATGTCAGGTTCCACGGATATGCCCTGGCCTGCAGCCTTTTGTGCACTCTTTATATCCTTAAGGCCGTTGCCCGTAACCACTATGGCAACCCTCTCGTCTTCTTTAAGTCTGCCTTCCAAAGCCATTTTCTTAAAACCAGCAAATCCGGTAACTCCAGCAGGCTCGCCAAAAACCCCTGTATCCCTTGCCAGCTCCCTCATGGCATCGAGGATTTCCTCATCAGAAACGGCTACCATATCTCCCCTGCTCTCCCTAACTGCTCGTAATGCCTTAGCCCAGTTTCTGGGCGCTCCTACATCTATACTGTCAGCAATAGTACTTCCTTTAATGAATTCTACCCTATCCTTATTGCTTTTTATGGCGTCAAATACAGGGCTGCACCCCTCTGCCTGAACCCCAATTATTTGAGGCATACGGTCTGTAAAGCCGATCTCCTTAAGGTCGTAAAATGCTTTATATAAACTGCTTATACAGCACCCATCTCCCACCGCTATGAATACCTTATCGGGCACATCCCATTCCAGTTGTTCTGCAATCTCCATACCGCATGTCTTTTTACCCTCCAAAAGGTATGGGTTTATACCACAGTTCCTGTTGTACCATCCGTATTTCTCTATGGCCTCCTCAGACAATCTGAAGGCATCCTCATAATCTCCCTTTACCAGCATGACAATGGCACCGTATATCAAAAGCTGTGTCACCTTGGCTATAGGGGCATCCTCCGGGACAAATATAAAGCTCTTCAGCCCGGCCACAGCAGCAAATCCAGCCATGGAACTGGCTGCATTTCCAGTGGAAGAGCATGCAATGGTGTCCCTGCCAAAATCAAGGGCCTTGGCAACGCCCACAGCGCTGGCCCTATCTTTTAAAGACCCTGTGGGATTTCTCCCATCATCCTTTATGTAAACCTGTTTCACCCCATATTTATGTGCTAACTTATTTGAACTATAGAGCGGAGTAAAACCCACTGATAATGGTTGAATATGAGATGCATCATTAACGGGCAATATCGGAAAATATCTCCATTGGGTATAATTTCTATTATTTTTTAAACCCTCTTTTGTCAATTCTTTTTTCACTTCATCATAGTCGTAAAGGACATCCAGTGTTCCATCCAGCCCGCAGTGTGGACAGGTATAAAGGGTCTCCTCCTCTTTGTATGTCCTTCCGCACAGCAC
Organism: Thermoanaerobacteraceae bacterium; assembly: GCA_030016635.1. Taxonomy (GTDB): domain Bacteria; phylum Bacillota; class Thermoanaerobacteria; order Thermoanaerobacterales; family UBA4877; genus JASEJQ01. The sequence goes on from JASEJQ010000007.1 coordinate 42,759, forward strand.
ACACCTTAACTCAGTCACATTTGCCATTTAGCTTCATCTCCTCACGCAGTGTTCATAAAGCTCCATCCTGATGATATGCAAGAATCATGCCACTAGGTAGAGTATCAAAACGAGCGCTCAGGTACCGTGATGTTATTGCCAGGCATATCATCGACTTACATCTCAGTGAAATCATTTTTAAACTACTGAAATTTATCAATTTGATAAAGAAAAAGGCTCCCTATCAAAGAGAACCAGTCAAGGTACATTTATCAAAATGATAATATTATCATTTTGATAAATCAATTGAATACTCCCTTATCTTCCTATAAAGAGTTGCTATGCCAATACCCAATTCATCAGCAGCCTTCACCTTCCCCTTATAGCTCATACCATATCTCTTTAATGCCTTACATATCAAATGCTTTTCTGCATTCCTCATGTCCATGGTGTTGTCACCAATAGCTGAAGACCCTGCAAGGCTTGACTTAAATTTTTCAGGCAGGCTGGATGTATGGATTACAGGGGATTCTTCCATGTTGATGGCATATTCTATGGTGTTTTCCAGCTCTCTTACATTCCCTGGCCAAGAATAACCTTCTAATAATTCTAACGCCTCGGGTATTATTCCTGCAATATTTTTACTCAATAGTTTCGAGTATTTCTTGATGAAATAATCAATGAGCGGTTCTAAGTCCTCCAACCTTTCACGAAGCGGCGGTATATTTAACGGGATTACATTGAGACGATAATAAAGGTCCTCACGGAACTCGCCCTTCTTGACCTTTTCCTCTATGTTGTTATTGGTTGCAGCTATGACCCTGACGTCTATTTTTCTGGTGCGGCTTGAACCAAGCCTCTCTATCTCCTTATCCTGCAAAACCCTTAAAAGTTTCACCTGAAGATGTATAGGCATATCACCTATCTCATCGAGGAAGATAGTACCTCCATCTGCCATTTCAAATTTACCGGGTTTTCCACCCTTCTTAGCACCAGTAAAGGCCCCCTCTTCGTAACCGAAGAGTTCGCTCTCCAACAGGTTATCAGGTATTGCCCCGCAGTTCACTGTAATAAATGGTTTATCCTTTCTTTCACTGGAATAATGTATTGCCCTGGCAAGAATTTCCTTGCCGGTACCACTTTCTCCTGTTATGAGTACTGTAGACCTGCTTTTGGCCACCCTGTAAACGCGCTCTTTCAGGTCCATAATGGGCTTGCTCACCCCTACAAAGTTATCCAAGCCAATCTTATCATGCGGCTGCGTCATATCATAAAAGAGCTGATGAAACTTAGCCATGGGTCTTAATATGGCCATAGCACCAAAGACCTTCTTCTCAAAGGTCATGGGGTATGCAGAGACAAGAAACGGCTTTTCTTCATCATTTAGATTTATAAAAAGCTCTCTTTCCTCTATCTCTCTCTGAGTTGAAATCACGTCCTGCAAAAAGGCCAGGCCAGGCCAATCTGCAATTGTCGAAGTCTGCCAGCTTTCCATATTCAAAAGCTTCCTGGCAGAGGCATTGATATGCAAAACTTTTCCATCCCTCTCAATGGCTATGACAGGGTCTGGCATCTTGTCAATAAGGAGCATTATCTCCTGAGTAAAAAGTCTCTCTTCCTCCCTTAATTTTGCCTCTATAGAGCTGCTCGCCAGCAATCTGGCCATTTTTTCAATAAAAATCTTATGGGCAGGCAATCTCTCTATCAAATGCTGTTTCTGTTCATCTGTAAAGCATACAAGCCCTATAACTCCAAATACCTTCCCATTATCAATAATTGGTGCTGAAACCTCTGCCTTTTCCTCACATGCATCATGTTTATAGCATCTTTTGCATATTTCTTCCTCTCCTGCTACCTTCACTGCTATACCCCTGCCTGTCTTTATGACCTCGCTGTATACAACCCCATCCTCATTGAGGTACATGCCCACCCTGTCCCTATATTTTCCTGTGCCTGCAATCCTCTTGAGCCTGCTGTCCACAATCTCCACATCCAGATTCAGTTCCGAGGCTATGGCCTCACTGACCTGTGAACAAATATCCTGTATTTTTTCCAGTTCAGATAATTCCTGCACCATCATCACCACCTAATCTTGAGGTTTAACGCCATCTATAGGGTATCCATAGATTCTAAACTGTCTGCCATAAGACAGGTATAAGATATTGTCTGTGATGCCCTTTACAAGCTCATCATGGGTTGCTATTATTACTGGTATCCGGCTGTCAGCAGATATCGTTTTAATGAGTCTGAATACATCCCTTGCCGTCCTCCTGTCCAGAGACGATGTTGGCTCATCAAAGAGCAGGATATCGGGATGCATTATAAGCGCCCTTGCTATGGCAACACGCTGTCTCTCACCGCCAGAAATCTCATCAGGCAGCCTATCCTTCAAATGATCTATATTTAGGTCTTTGAGCAGTTTGACTGCAGTATCCCTATCCTCTTCAGTAACCCTGTTTTTCGAAAAGAGTACATTGCCCATTACTGTAAGGTGAGGAAATAACACATGGTACTGAAATACCATACCAATCTTCCTCTTGCCCGGGTTTAAATTTATCTTTCTCATCGATGAAAACAGAACCCTATTGTTCAGGATTATTTCCCCTTCATCAGGGGAAGTTAAGCCTGATATGCACTCCAATAGAGTGGTCTTCCCCGCGCCAGAGCTTCCCATGATAGCCAGGATATCATTGTCCAGTGCAAAATCTGCATCCAGCATGAAGGAACCATAGCTTTTCTTTATGTTTAATGACAGCATTATTGATTCTCCTTTTTTAAGACAAATCTATCGGACAAAAACTCAATGGATAATGAGGCTGCAAGAGCAATAGCCACAATGATAATGCCATAAAGCCAGGCCATTTCTATATCTCCCTGTTCCACATAAAAATACAGCGCAAGGGGCAATGTCTGCGTCCTCCCGGGGATGTTTCCCGCCACCATCAATGTGGCTCCAAATTCGCCCAGTGCCCTGGAAAAACCAAGGATGACACCGGAAAGAAATGACGGCCAGGCCAGAGGCAGCATCACCCTGAAGAAAATCTTAAAGCTCCCGGCGCCCAGAACCTTTGCAGCCTTTATAAAGCTCGCATCCACCGATTTAAATCCAGCATCTATTGACCTGTATACCAACGGAAATGACACAACCGATGATGCAATCACAGCCCCAAGTACAGTAAAGACCACCCTTATACCTATGGAATCCAAGAATGAACCTATAGGGCTCCTAAGCCCAAATAACATGAGGATGATAAAGCCGACAAATGTAGGAGGAAGTACCATGGGAAAAGTTGCCATAACATCTATGACCCGCCTTACACCCCTGCCCTTCATACTTATATATACGCATGCCAGTGATAAAAATATATTGATGAATGTGGAAATAAGTGCTACCTTAAACGATACATATACAGGAGATAGGTCCATACTTCACACCTCAAACCCAAACTTTTTAAATATAACTTTTGCCTTTTCTGACTTTAAGAAACTGATAAATGCCTCCGCATCCTTGACATGCCTGCTGTCTTTTACAATAATCGCATAATAGGCAATCTCCTCGTGGGACCCAGCAGGGGCACTGTCAGATATTTCTACATCTTTTGATATTCCCGCATCTGTTTTATATACTACCCCGGCTCCGGCACTTCCACTCTCCACATAGGCCAGAACGCTCCTTACATCCTTTCCCATGACCAACCTCGGCTCTACCTCATCCCAAATACCCAGGGAAGTAAATACCTCCTTGGCGTACCTTCCTGCCGGTACTATCTCCGGTTCACCTATGGCTATATATTCAAGGTCTCCTGGAAGCTCATTAAACTTAATCTTCTTGCCGCCTGAAGGTACAATTAATACAAGCTCATTACCTGCTATCTTAGTTATGCTGTCAGGCCTGGCCAGCCCAGCTTCATTTAATGAGTCTATCTCTTTACGACCAGCAGACACAAACACATCTATTGGAGCACCCTCCTTTATCTGATTCATAATAGTCCCCGATGAGGCAAAGTTTACAGTAACAGCTATATTCGAGTCCTCTTCATTAAATGATGTTATGAGGGCCTCCATAACATCTCTGAGGCTGGCAGCACAGGATACATTTATCTCCTCTTTTTCAGGTGAGCATCCCGATATCAAAGACAGCATAAGAAATGGCAAAATGATGAGAAGAATTTTCCTCATAGAATAACCCTCCAGGTGAAACCTTGAACCAGGTTTATAATATTTCCATATCGGCATGCCAACAACATCCATGCACCTGATCGCTCATCTTGATACAGCAAGGTCAAGGGACACTCCTCTACTTCGATGGGGGCTACGCAGATGAAAAATGTCCCTATTCCACTTGTGGCTGCATCCCGACGGGTACGCCTCCATTTGACGTCCATGCCAGATGAGCCGGCTGCATTTGCCTCTCATTAAGAGTATCATGGACTCGCTTTAAGGTTGCATTTGATGTTGCATGTCATGCTACATTAGTTCTTACAGCAAAATCACCCTTTTATAAGAATATAAAATTTATTTAACTGCAATAAGTACCCATACATGTCAATAACATCCCGCCACCTGAGCGTTCGGCATAGCTTAACCCTTCATTAGAAATCTTCCAAGATAAAGGATGGCCTCTACCACACCGCCGGCAACAGCTCTCGATTTGTCAGATATAGTATAGCAATAACCCACATTCATCCTGGGGTCAATATCGCCAATCTTTGTACCCTTCTTTACATATGCACCCGGGTGGATCATACCCCGTACTATCCCATCTATCTGAGCCCTTATCTTTTCACTGCCGATCCTTGCAATCAAATCGTCCCTATATACAAAATTACCAATATCCATCATCACGTCTACCCTGCCATCTACAGGAGCATATAACACCCTCTCTCCTGTCCTGCCACCGATCATACCCGGTTTGCCTGTATTGGGCATGGCACTCCCCTGTAAAATTACTTTCCCAAGGTCATGCCCCCTCATAGTCTCAACTACTGCATGTGCATCTACACCTGCTTCAAAACCCGGTCCACAGCCTACCACAACAGGTGCCATATGAATGTTTGTATCATTTTTTTGTTTGAGCATTCTGGCATCCACCACTACATCAGGTTTAATAGCATAGATAGATTTAGCCGTTTCATCTACAATCACAGGCACATAATCAGACTTTGCTGACTTCAATCCTTCCTCGCAATCATCAACCCTTATGGCTTTTATACCCTCAACCACTATATGGCCCATATATACAGCCTCAGAAAAGCTCACCATGCGCCTCACACTGAGGGGTTTTTCAATCTCCAATACTATCACATCAAAGCCACATCTCTTTAACCTATGGGCTATCCCTGTGCCTAAATCTCCGCCACCTCTTACTATCACCAAAGGCATATTTATCTGCCTCCTTATGTACATTCCTCATATAAGCTCTCCTATACCTTTACCTCTTATTATAACATCGTTTTCCGTTTTCACTTTAATTATTTTACCCGTTTCATAAGCTTTTTCCTTGCCTACGATATCTGCCTTATTTAAGATTATAAAGAGCCTTCCTCTTACGCCCTTTAAAAGACCACCGGGATTTAACAACCGCAAAATAAGCTCTACATCCACGGTCATTCCCAGTCTATAACCTGTTAATTTGCATACCCTCTCAGCCCTGTGCACATACTCTCCATCAAGCGGTTTACCTATAATATCAAGACCAATGACTATGCATGTGATAGTGGTACAGTCCGACACGACCGGTTCCCATTCTGCAGGAACCTTAAGAGACCTACCCTTTGAACCATCAGCCTCTACCAGAATTACATCCCTTTTTATCTTTTTTATATCCTCAGGTGGAATTCCGACAAGCTTACCATTGCTATCCATGTCCCTTGCAAAAACCAGAGGGTTCTCATCAGACACATCCTCTCCCCAGAAAACTGTCTTAATACCATGATAGGGGTATATATGGGTTGTGGTTGTTATTGCCACAGTGTAGAACGGAATCATCTCATAAGCCAGATCGCCTATGATTGTTGTCTTGCCTCCGCCGCCAATAAAGCTGACTATATCACCCTTTGATATATGCATTATATCCTTTAGCATAATTTACAACACTCTCTCATAAAGTTATGCGCTTAGCATTTAACCTAATCATACCCCATGAGGTAACTGGTAGTACCCCAGGTGGAATGCAGAAGAAAAATAAGGGATGGAGAAGAAGAAATTGAGGTTATATTAAATAGCATCACTGTTGTCCATGCGCCCCGTCATCCACTGGCCGGGCAATCTCAGGAAACACATAAAAAATAACCGGTCATCATATTGGGCAGGCAATATTTTTATATTAATTGCAGATATTTTTTAACCCATTATATCTGCAAAACTGACAGTCCCCTTTTACTGGGACAAACCCATCAATCCCATCGCTGATGAGTTTGGTTAATGAATTGAGAAATTCATCTGTCTCAGTAAGGACACTGCTGTTTACTTCTATCTTATAAAACATGCCATCGCCGAGACTAAAAATTATACATTCCTTTGGCATATAACCCAAACGGGATAGGACCAGGCCATATATTTTCACCTGCATCATATAAGCCTTTATCAGCTTTTCATCCATTACCCTGTTGGTCTTAAAATCAATGACAGTGGCATCCTTACCATTAAACATCAGCCTGTCTATCCTACCCCTCAATGTAAGTCGTTCATTTACATTAAAAGTAAATGGATATTCTGAAATTCCGGCAGTATATCCGCTTTTCAGATAATTCTCAAAACATTTATACGCATAATCTTTTTCGTCTCCATTCAGGTCAATCTCTTTCAGTACATCGTATATAATATGCTGATCATTTCCATCGTAAAGTTCAATGGCCCTGTGGACTGCGTCCCCTCTGATGGCCCCAACGCCACCAGCCCCGGATAAGAAGTGTTCCTCAGACAGTCCGGCTATGTTGTTCAGATAGAACCTCCTGGGGCATTCCAGGAATTCAGACACAGCAGTAACATTGAGTATATATCTTCCTGTCAAACTCAGGACGGGATTTGTAGATACCTTGAACCCTGTCCGGCCGCATGCCATGATAATAGTAGGTCCATCCAGAACAACTTTAGTTCCCTCACCAATATGGTCCTTTAGCTTACTATAAAAACTGCCGTTCCTATTATGACCGTCGCTAACTATAATAAGATGGTCTTTGGCTCTGGTAAGTGCCACATAGAGCACCCTATCTTCCTCTTCTTCCTCATCCTTCTTTATCTTTTCTTTAAGTCCTTCATAATTACTGCTCATATCCTTTATGCCTATACCCATATCAGGATGAAACAAAATGCTGCTGGATGTACTCTTTGTACTGCTTGTGGTATCTGCTAAGAAAACCACAGGAAATTCCAGACCCTTTGCTGCATGGACAGTCAGTATCTTAACAGCATCCTCATCCTCGCTAACTAAAAGAACTCCTTCCTGCTCATCATATTTTTCAATGGCTTTGATAAACTCAGCAGGGGTAAAGCCCTTTGAATCGTAGTATCTACAAACATCTATGAACCGTAGGAGGCCATCCAAACATTCTTCACCCTTATATGCTGCCTTAGAAAAGAGGTCACACATGAGGACGGCACGCATGGCCAGGCCCTCAATGCTGTACTCATCGTTCCTCTCTATTATCTCCCGCAACCATTCCGGCATCAGGTCCTCTATCTTTTTCCCTTCACTGACATAATGATATATCTCGCTCTCCTCCATTCCTGAGAGGTTCTTTAATATGCCATAAAGATATATGGCCTCTCCATTGGTTAGATACCTTATGAGGTTTAATATGTCCTTCACCTCATTGTAATCATAGAGGCTGCCCCTGTCTAAAACATGATAAGGTATACCACTCCTTTTAAAGCTGTCTATATAATACTGGAGATTTGACTTCTTCCTGAAAAGTACTGCTATGTCCTTAAATTCTGGTGACCTGAAACAATTGTTTGTACTATCATAAATAGTTGCACCGCTACTAAAAAGGAATTTTATTACCTTTGCTGCTATGCCATCCGCCTCTTCCCTCTTTCTCACATCAGCATCAGGGTTATCATTTACAGATATATGAGCTACAGAGCTATCAATGTCAGACCCCACGGTGCAGATAAGGGGGTGATACCCATCCATATTTGAAAAGACTTCGTTTACCAGAGAAAGTATTCCGGCATTGCTCCTGTGGTTTTCCGTAAGCTTCAGTGTCAAAGCTCTGCTGTCTGCCGAACGCTTGTCAATGAGGCTTGGCCTGGACCCACGGAACCCGTAAATGGCCTGTTCTTTGTCGCCAACCACAAAGAGATTGGCGTTCCTTGAGAGCATCTCCACAATGCTGTCCTGGATATAGTTAACATCCTGATACTCGTCAACCATTATATATTTAAAGTTATAGGCATCAAGTATTTCACTATGTTCTTTGAGGAGCTTCCACGCCATATAGAGTATATCGTCAAAGTCTGCCAACGAGTTTTCCTCTTTATATACCCTATATCTGATATCCAGTTCCTTCAAAAAATCTATGATAGAGGCTTCATACTCATTATTTGATTTTATCCCTTCCATGTCATAACCCATATCCCTGATTCTCTTGTATGTACCCTGAAGCGCACCTAAAAGGCTATTAAGCCCCAGATCCTTTGCAAGTCCATATATCCTGTTATCTATTAGCCTTTCTCTGATCAGCTCGCTGGCTATGCCTTCAATAATATAAGCTGCCTCGCCCTCACTTATTACATACATATAAGGATCTATACCTGCATCCACAGGATTCTCCCTAATAAGCCTCAAGCAGAATGAATGTATAGTGCCTATATACCCATACTCCATATGCTTCCGAATGTACTCTGTACTGTCATCGTTTCTTTTTGACAGTTCCCTTCTTATCCTTTCTTTTATCTCTGCACTGGCCTTTTCGGTAAAGGTTATGGCTACTATGCTCCTTATGTCTTCACCCATATCAAATAGTACATGCATTATCCTGTTAATCAAAAGGGATGTCTTTCCTGTGCCCGCTCCTGCCAGGACTGCTACATTCTTATCTATGGTCTCCGCAGCCCGTCTCCTGATATCCTCATCCATATCATTCACCGCCCCTGTATTTGCATATATCATCATATTCGCAGTATGCACCATATCCATCAGTCTTGGGACATTTCTTCGGACTCAATGGAAATTCGCCGTTTCTTATCCCATCAACGTAACCCAAGATGATGTCTTTGATTTCATCGAAAAATATTCCCCATTCATCTCCGGTCAAAAGTCCCTTCTTCCTGCTGCTAAAGCCAAAAGTTCCCATGTCTTTTAAGATTATCGGCTCGCGCTTTTTTTGTTCTATTGATAAATACATCCCCCCTGATGTTGCGATAAATTGATTTTCAATTGCCATTATATACACAGGAAGCTGTATGTCCAACCCACCTGCTGCCTCATCTATAGTTGGAACATACCCTTTTTTATAGTCTATAATGAGATAACCTCTATCTGTTTTATCCAACCTGTCTATCCTGCCGCTTATCGTTATCCCATCCAGGTTCAGTTCAATGGGATACTCGACCTCTACCAATGTTCTACTGTAATTTTTATCTATCTCTGAATTTAAAAAATCCCTAAGTTTATCACCCATTATATCCTTATATAGTCTTCTCTCAGCTTCACTTTCAAAGAACCCAGCTGTATGGCTGTCGTAAACCTCAGATAGGATTTTTTCTATCTCCTTTAAATATTCCTCCCTATGATCCCCTTCAATGCCGTCCGGGAGTTTTAAATAAAATTGTTTCAACACCTCATGATATATGCTGCCGATTGTAATGCTGTCAAAGGCATTTTCCCTCTCCGGCACAAGTTTTAGCACATTCTTCAGGTAATACCTGTAGGGACACTGCCCATATTCATTGAGCTCAGACACAGAAAAGGAGGTCCTGGATATGCCATCTATCTTTAAACCATTTTGGTCTTTTAATTCAACAGGATTTACTGGAAAAACCTCTCTTAGTTCAAGGGTCTGTTTTATATCCGGTTGGTTCAAAAACCACGAGGGCAAGGTGGGTGAATCACCTGGCCCTAGTATTGGATAGGATGCAATGATTTCATCTGAAGTGGATTTCAAAAAATTCCAGGATAGGTTTTCCCTTTCTATAAGGCTTTCTATGGTGTCCAGAGTATATCCCAGGCTGTTTATTTGAGCCCTGTCTACGTCTTTTATCAGCCAGTCCCCGATAAATGTCCTCGGATAGCTCCCCTCATATGCCCCCACAAGATAAACCCTTTTAAAGTTCAGACCGCGAATATCTAAGGGTGAATATATCCTCACCCCACCTGACCCCATCCCTTCCCTATATGTGATGCCCTTAAGAATAGAAGTGATGTGTTTTTTAAATCCCTCTTGAGAAATAAGTTTTTTATCAGGCATCCTTTCTTCCACAAACAGTATTCCATCCAAGACACTTAGAAAGGTTTTCCTGGCCTCTAAGTCCCTGCGCAGATTCTTGAGGTGTTTATGGTTTTGGGCCAGGCCCTCCGCACTTGAAATAGACGACTTTAAACGCTCAACCCATTCCACTATGGTGTCATCTCCACCATTAATACCCTTTATGGTATTCTTTACGAAGGGGTTTGACAGGATAGGTGCCTGCAGCTCAAAGCCTACAGGTATGCCCCTGGTCTTAAAGGAATCATAAACATACCTCTTGTAACTATCATCCCTTGTAACAACTGCAACATCTCCATATGAAAAGCCATTGGATATGTCATTTATAATGTTGTCGGCCAGTCCGTAGCACTCCGCATATATATCTCTTGCCTTTACCACTTTGACCTTTGCCCTGTCGTTCAGCACAGTGTTTATTATCCCGGCTTTATCCCCAAGTAAATTGATAATTTCCCTCTGCACTGATGTAAAGTAGTAAAAATCCCGAAAAATAATTTTGTCAAATCCTTCTATGTATTTATTTGTCCTTATATTGCCCCTGCATATTATAAACCTATCTTCCTTATCATAAAAACCCTGGTCGGATAAAAAATTCTGATATTGATGAAATATATTTACGAGGTCTGGCCAGGCCGGGCTATACATGGGTAATTGACAAATTTTATCCATAGTGATTCCCTGAAGTTTTAGCTCACCTATCACTCTGGACACATCGATAACATACCCCCAACGTATTACTTTAAAATAGTTAAGTCCGGCAGATTCCATAATCCTATAGAGTATAAATGTCTTTTCATTGTTATCAATCTCTCTCTTACCCTTTAATGCCTTATATATACACTTCCAGACAAAGCCATCAAATGTTTCAAATCTATCTTCGGCCGGATTGCAGCCCACCATATACCTATCCATGAGTTCCTTTGTTGGTAAGACATAAAGATTCATACAAACACCTCAATTATTGAAATTGAGAACATGAAAATTTAATAACCTATATCATCAGCAACCAATATTATATTAAAATCCGTATAGTCAGGTTTCCTCTCAATAATCGTGGTAATCTTGCATATGCGATCCTGGGTCTTGCAGTCATTACAAACCCCCGTATAATTACATGAATTATTTTTATTCAATCTAATGGAGTTCAAAGGTGCTGCTACATTTTGAGCTCTTTTCATGCCCTCCTCTATATTTTCAACAATCTTATTTGCTCCTGCAACAATTATTACCTTTTTGGGCCCAAATATCATGGACGCAACCCTATTGCCTGCACTGTCTATATTTATTAATGCACCTGTCTCTGTTATGGCATTGGTACTGGAAATGAATACATCTGATGAAAGCTGGAAATATCTAATCTTTAATACCTCTTCGGGAGTAAGCCCTTTTTCCCAGTGGTCAAATACTGTATTGCCTCTGGATTTCAGTTCATCTACAATTCCTAAACTTCTCACAGTTATGGAACCTCCGACTCCCACAGTCATACCAGGCTCTATCATATTTAATAATATATCCTTTGCCTCTTTAGCATCCTGTGCATATATTGCATTAAAACCGTTATCCTTTAAGTTCTTTATGGTTCTTCCCACCCTGGCATTGTAATAAATACTTCTTATATTATCCATTCTTAAGCCCCTCCTATTTAAATACTCTCATGATTTATTATAACACATCACTAAGAATGAAATGGGGTTAATGATAGTGTAGTTTTTGTAGTAAATATTTAATATGCAGTGATATCATCTTTTCCATAATTTCATATATAAACAGCGTACTAAGAGGGTCAAACTAAACACAACCAACACGATGAATATAATCAAGTATACCTGCTTTTCCTTCCAGCTCATAGTCTGACCATAAGCTTTGATAAGCCAGAATAAATCTACAGGCCTGCTGTTTTGTGATTGTTAATTTTTCCAATTTTAATATGACACTCCTTTAACCTTAAAAATAGAAAATTGACATATACACACACTCTCAATTTACATTCTTGAATGTTTTTTCAAATCACTACTTTCTTATGTATATATTATTACATATGAAAAAGGTCTGGCCAAAGTAGTATGCGCCATACCCTGCCGACCAGGCCCTGTATATAAAGGCTATTTTTTGTATACATCACCTCTATTCCCTATTGTCGCCACAAAAATTATTAAGTCTTTATTGTTAACCTTATAGATAATACGTATATCATTAAGTTTATACCTATATAATCCTGAGATTTCACCTTTCAGCTTCTTAATATAAATGCCCTGAAACGGTGATTGCGCTATCGTTTCAAGGCATTTCTTTATAGTTCCTTGCAATTTCTGTGGTGATTTGTTAATAAATTTAGCAGCTTCATGCGAAAGAATTATTCTATACATTTTTAAACACATCCTCAAAGCTATAAATGTTGCCTTTTTCTATATCTTCTAATCCTCTTTTTAATGAAGCCATTAAGTTTTTATCATTTAATATCTCATCGGTTGCTTCATTTTCTTCTTTTTCTTCCTTTTGTTTTATGAATTCAATGAAGTCAATAACCTCTGTAATTCTGTCTTCCGGTATTTCATCAATCATTAATTTTACTTTTTCCTTTAAAACATTGTCCATAGCTATCACCCCAAACATTTTCATCTTTTTTCTATTATATATTTTTTTGTTTTTAAAAACAACACTATTATGTGTGCAGATCTTATCTTCTTTTGGCAGAGCTGCGGGGAATCAAACCCCGATCCGGAAAGCTGACTTCGGCTTTGCTCCCCGTCGACACCTTCCAGCCTTGAAAACATTAAAAGAGCGCAAAAATGCGCTCTTTCATTTTGATGTAATCAATCTTGAAATTTCGCCGGCACGTACGTCCGGCAATCAACGTAACCCCTCTGCATTACATTCTTTTATAACCTGCTCTTTAAATTCATAGCTATACTGTTTCTGTACCATACTCTATCAACTCCCTAATAATATATTATAACATAAGTAGCTATTGTCCAAGTGTATTAGGGTGCTAAATAGAAATGTATTCTTCAGCAAGTGAATAATTGACGAAATGCTGTTTTTAAACCAGCAAAGTATCTTCCACAATTTTGATATAATCAGGAAAATCAGTCATTGCATATTTTTTGGCAAGTTCTTCAAGAATTGTGGAAATATCCCGTATCTCACTATCAGTATACTCTTTGCATGACTTCGTAAAAATGTGTTTGCGCTTATAATAGCAAAACCTGTCATTCATGTCACAACATTGTCGTTCACAGTGCGTGGGGAAAGCTTTGACAAAATCATACGCATCCCCTCTTGCAAAAGCCATGAATGTAGCCTGACGCTCGATTTTTGTCACATTCCAATCTGTCACGCCAATATTATGAGAGAATTGTACAAGATGAAGCATCTCGTGGGCAGTCAAAAATCGAAGCTGCAAATCACCATAGTATTCGAGGGCATTTGCCGGCACGATTATATGATATACAGGGGTCGGATAAGCAAAAAACCCTCTTTTCTCAAAGCGAGGTAAACTTTACCTACGAGTTCTGGATATTGTTCAAACATTGGGACGATATATCTTTCTGCGTAAATGGCCAATATCTCTTTCCGTTCCTCACTTGACCTATCACAAAGATATCCCCAGCCCTGGAAGTCATTTGCATTATACTGTCCTCCTGGTTTTTTTCTGGATTTAATCTCATGGGATAATATGTCATAAAACTCTGTTCCAAATAAACAGATTAGGACATACTTCATCGATTCGATAAACAATGGTGCTTCTTGGAATGGATCAGTTACACAGGGGACGACATTTCCCCATCTATCGATATTGCCATTTTTCTCGGTGATTGTAGTTACGAACAGTCTCCTTGTCATCAAGCACAATTATATCCAGTGGCTCAATAAAGCAATCTAAGCTCTTTATTTTGCAAATGTAACCAACCGGCTGGGTTTCCCCGTGCGGTTTCATAATCTAAGACACACTCATGCAAGCCTGCTGCTGAAAGCTGGGGTTAACGTAAAGATTATATCTGAAAGGTTGGGACATAGCTCTATTGAGATAACACTCAATACGTATTCTCATGTCATGCCTGTAAAAGAAGCAGCTAACAAATTCGAAGAGATATTAAAAAAAGAGATCCTTCATTAGAAGAATATTTAGAAGAAATACAAAAATCGCATATTATAAATATTCTTCTATACTCTAAAATGGCTTAAACAGGTAAAATATTGGAGCTGATGGAGGGATTTGAACCCTCGACCTGCTGATTACGAATCAGCTGCTCTGCCGGCTGAGCTACATCAGCCTCTATTATTATGGTGCCTCGAAGTGGAATCGAACCACTGACACGGGGATTTTCAGTCCCCTGCTCTACCATCTGAGCTATCGAGGCTTAACTTTTTTCCATATAAAATGGCGACCCGGAAGGGGTTCGAACCCTCGACCTCTAGCGTGACAGGCTAG
>JASEJQ010000080.1 GCA_030016635.1 Thermoanaerobacteraceae bacterium
ACATAAAATGAGATTTTCCTTTATTGCATGGATAATATTATTTGTGTTAATATATGAAAGAAGTTGATTAAAAACTTAAAGGTGATTAAATTGGATGAAGCCTGGATAAAATTAAGCCTGATTCCTGAAATTAGTCCACAGAGATTTTTTAATCTGATCGATTATTTCGGTTCAGCAAAGGAGGTTTTTGGGGCTGATCATGAAATATTAAAGAAAATATTATCTTTAAATGATAAGGTTATAGATGAAATAAAAAAATACAATGATCAGGATATTAAATTTTATATCAATAATCTAAAAGCCAATGGGATAAAACTTATAACATACAACGATGATGAATATCCTGAAGCATTAAAAAATATCAATGATCCTCCACCTGTGCTCTATATTAAAGGAAATGAAGAGATATTGAATGATATGAGCTTAGCTATAGTAGGGTCTAGAAACTGCACATACTACGGAAGTCAGATTGCTTTTGATTTTTCTGCCCAACTTGCTGAAATAGGTTTTGTCATAGTTAGCGGAATGGCCAGAGGGATTGACTCACAGGCTCATCGCGGGGCGCTTTCGGTCAATGGCAAAACTATAGCAGTTATAGGTTCTGGTCTGGATATCATTTATCCAAGAGAAAACCGAGAGCTATATACCGAAATTATCCAGAAGGGCGCTGTAATAAGCGAATTCCCATTGGGTACAGAACCTCTAAAGCAAAATTTCCCGAGAAGAAATAGAATTATAAGCGGTCTAAGCATGGGTGTGCTGGTTGTTGAAGCAGGTGAAAAAAGTGGTTCTTTGATAACAGCGTCTTTTGCCCTTGAACATGGAAAAGAAGTATTTGCCATTCCCGGGAATATAAATTATGAATCAAGCAAAGGTACCAATAAACTTATAAAAGATGGAGCAAAGCTAGTAGCTTCTATAAATGATATTATAGAAGAGTATGAATTGCGCAGTGATTTAAGGGAAAAAATAGAGAATCAAAAGGTAAATAATTTATCAGAAAAATATATAAGAATCTTGGAATATGTAAAAAATGAGCCAGTAAATATCAACAGTATTTCCAATATTTCCGGGGTGCGTATGAACGAACTGATACCAATATTGAATAGCCTTACATTGGCTGGGTACATTAAAGAGCTTCCCGGTAAGCTTTTTGTTAAGATTTAGGAGTGATGATATGAGTAAAACACTGATAATTGTTGAGTCACCATCCAAAGCAAAAACAATAAGCAAGTTTTTGGGCAAAAATTACCAGGTAGAAGCTACTGCCGGACATATCAGGGACTTACCAAAAAGCCAGCTGGGCGTTGATATTGACAACAATTTTGAGCCCAAATATATTACAATAAGGGGAAAGGGTCCTATAATAGAAAAGATTAAAAAAGAAGCTAAAAAAGCTGATAAAATCTTGCTTGCAACAGATCCTGACCGTGAGGGAGAGGCCATTTCATGGCATATTTCTAATATTTTGGATATAGATGAAAACAAAAGCTGTCGTATTGAATTTCATGAGGTTACAAAAGATGCAATAAAAAATGCATTGAAAACACCAAGAAAAATCAATTTAAACCTTGTCAATGCACAACAGGCGAGAAGGGTTTTAGATAGGCTTGTGGGATATAAAATAAGTCCTTTGCTATGGGATAAAGTGAAATATGGTTTGAGTGCTGGCAGAGTTCAGTCAGTTGCAGTACGTATCATATGCGACAGAGAAGATGAAATTAAGAATTTTAAACCAGAAGAATACTGGACTTTAACCGCAATTCTGACAGACAATAAGGGTATAAAGGTTGAGGCATGTTTCTATGGAGACGAAAATGGCAAGATAGAACTTAATAATAAAGAAATAGTTGATAAAATATTAAGTCAGATCAATAGAAAAGACATCACTGTAATCGCAGTAAAAAAGGGACAAAAAAAGAAAAATCCGGCCCCTGTTTTTACAACAAGTACCCTTCAACAGGAGGCTTATAAAAGGCTTGGTTTTACTGCAAAGAAGACTATGGCGGTAGCACAACAACTTTATGAAGGTGTTGATATACCAGGAGAAGGAGCTGTAGGTCTTGTAACGTATATAAGGACTGACTCTACGAGGGTTGCAGATGAAGCAAAAAATGATGGTAGAAAATATATACTGGAGAATTTTGGAGAGAATTACTTTGGAGATGTTAAGATAGTAAAAACAAAAGGCAAGATTCAGGATGCTCATGAAGGAATTAGACCTACATCTATATACAGAGCACCGGAAAAATTATCCACTTCCCTTTCAAAAGACCAGTATAAGCTATATAGACTTGTATGGGAGAGATTTTTAGCAAGTTTGATGTCTCCTGCTATATATGATACTGTTTCTATTGATTTAAAATGTGATAACTATATATTTAAAGCCTCAGGTTCAAAATTAATTTTTCCAGGTTATCTGGTTGTATACAGGGATGAAGAAGATGAAAAACAGGATTTTCCTGAATTTAGCGAAGGTAATATTTTAAAGGCTGTATCATATAATGCCAAACAACATTTTACACTACCGCCGCCACGATATACAGAAGCATCTTTAATAAAGACTCTAGAAGAGAATGGAATTGGCAGGCCAAGCACTTATGCTCCAATAATCAGTACCATTCAAGAACGTGGTTATGTAAAAAAAGAAAATAAGAATCTTGTACCTACTGAATTGGGATATATTGTTACGGATATTATGAAAAATTACTTCAAAGATATTGTAGATGTTGAGTTTACAGCAGATATGGAGTCTAAACTTGACCATGTAGAAGAAGGAGATGCAAACTGGATAGATATTGTTAAAAGCTTTTATGATGGGTTTAATAAAGCACTGGAATATGCTCAGCAGCAAATGGGAAATGTAGAACTGGAGGAAGAGGTTTCTGATGTCATTTGCGGAAACTGCGGAAGGAATATGGTAGTAAAGCGCGGACGATATGGTAAATTTCTTGCATGCCCGGGTTATCCTGAGTGCAAAAATACTAAACCATATTTTGAAAAAATAGGTGTCAACTGTCCGGTATGTGGTGGGGATATTGTAAAAAAGCAGAGTAAAAAGGGAAGGACATATTATGGATGTATTAATAATCCTGAGTGTGGTTTTATGACCTGGAATAAACCGGTGAATAAATTCTGTCCAATATGTGGGAGTATTATGGTTGAAGAAAAAAGAAGGGATAAAAACCATTTAAAGTGTTCTAACAGAGCATGTAAATACAGCGAAGAAAATAGATAAAGTATAATTTTTCCAGTTATATAAAATATAAATAAAATTTAGAATGGTTTCTTGCAATTAAAATGATTTTGTGTTAATATTATAAACGCAAGGCGATGGGAGGTTTAAATCTTGTTTAAGGGAACCACGATAGTCGCTGTCAAACAAAAAGATAGGGTTGCAATAGCTGGTGATGGCCAGGTTACCATGGGGGAAAATACTATCATTAAGCACACAGCTAAAAAAATAAGGAAAATATATAATGATACAGTTGTGATTGGCTTTGCAGGTTCTGTAGCTGATGCGCTAATGCTTTCAGAAAAATTCGAAGAAAAATTGGAACAGTATAGTGGGAATCTAAAAAGGGCTTCCGTAGAACTGGCACAGGATTGGCGTAGAGATAAGATATTAAAAAAACTGGAAGCTTTGATGATAGTTGCAAACAAGGAAAACTTGCTGGTTATTTCTGGAGGTGGTGAGGTTATAGAACCTGATGAAGATGTTGTAGCTATAGGCTCAGGAGGTTTTTATGCACTTGCTGCTGCGAAAGCATTAAAAGACAATACTGATTTATCTGCCGGTGAAATTGCATATAAAGCAATGGAGATTGCTGCTTCCATCTGCGTTTACACCAATAATAATATAACACTTGAAGAGTTATAAAGGAGGGAGCGGCATGGAATTTTTTACTCCTAAGGATATAGTTAGGGAACTGGATAAATATATAGTTGGCCAGACAGATGCTAAAAAAGCAGTGGCTATAGCATTGAGAAACAGATATCGTCGCAGCAGGCTTTCAAAGGAAATGATGCAAGAGGTAACACCTAAAAACATTTTAATGATAGGGCCAACTGGCGTAGGTAAGACGGAGATAGCAAGAAGACTTGCGCGTCTAATAAATGCACCATTTGTAAAGGTGGAGGCGACAAAGTATACAGAGGTAGGCTATGTAGGACGTGATGTAGAGTCAATGGTGAGGGATCTTGTAGAAGAGTCTATACGTATTGTAAAAGATACCAAATATAAAAATGTTGAAATCAAAGCCATTGAAATGGCTGATGAATTACTGGTGGACTATCTAATGCCTGATAAGAAAAAAACAGGTATAAAAAATCCTATGGAGTTACTTTTCAACATTGATTATAGTTCCCAGGAAAGGAGTGAGGATTCTAATTTAACAGAGAGGGAACAGCATATATTTGAAAAATTAAAAAATGGTGAATTGGAAGATGCAATTGTTGAAATAGAGGTAGAAGAAGCATATAACCCCATGGTACAGATGTTTTCAGGTTCTGATGAGTTGAACATCAACTTTCAGGATATATTTTCAAATATAATGCCAAAAAGAGTAAAAAAGAGAAAGACTACAGTAAAAGAAGCAAGAGAGATACTAAAACAACAAGAGGCACAAAAACTAATAGATATGGATGAAGTAATTAATGAAGCTATTGAAAAAGCTGAAAACGAAGGAATAATTTTCATTGATGAGATTGACAAAATTACCGGCAATTATCATGGAGAGGGACCTGATGTATCCAGAGAAGGAGTGCAAAGAGATCTTCTACCTATTGTAGAGGGAACTACAGTGATGACTAAATATGGTCCAGTGAAAACTGATTTTATATTGTTTATAGGAGCAGGGGCTTTTAATGTTGGCAAAGTAAGTGATTTGATACCAGAACTACAGGGGAGATTTCCAATTCATGTAAAACTTGGTAGCCTGAATAAGAATGAGTTTAAAAGAATACTCAAAGAGCCCCAAAATGCCCTCGTAAAACAATATAAAGAGCTATTAAAGACCGAGAATATCGATGTAGAATTTTCTGATGATGCTATAGATGAAATAGCTCAAATTGCAGTAGATATGAACGAGGAATCTGAAGATATTGGAGCAAGGAGACTCCATACTGTCATGGAAAAATTGTTGGAGGATTTGCTTTATGAAGCTCCTGACTGCGAGCATAAAATTTTAATTGATGATGATTATGTAAAGAATAAATTAAAGGACAGTATTAAGTATTTTGATATTCAAAAATATATAATATAATGAAATGGGAGGATTTGTCATGAGTTTACTTGAGAAGACAAGGAAATTAAATAAAATACTTCAGACTGCTGCTGGTCAAAAAGTGGATTTTGATGATATAGCAAAGATATTAAGTGAGGTTTTAAACTCCAATGTTTATATAGGGAGTAGAAAAGGGAAGGTATTGGGTTATGCCCTCATGGAAGGATTTAAATGCAATGTTATAGAGGAAAATATAATACAAGACAAGATGTTCCCGGAAGATTATAATGATGAGCTTATGGATGTGGATGAAACAAGGGCAAATGTACCAATGAAAGACAGCAACTGTGTGTTTACTGATGATAAGGTCTGTGAATATGATGATAAACTCACCACCATTGTTCCGATAAATGGTGGGGGTGAGAGACTTGGGTCTCTGGTTCTTGCCAGATTTGGCGAAGAGTTTAATGATGATGACTTAATACTTGCGGAATATGGTGCTACAGTTGTTGGGATGGAGATTTTGAGAGCACACAATGATGAAATCGAGGAAGATGCCAGAAAACGTGCAGTTGTTCAGATGGCAATCGGCACCTTATCATACTCAGAGTTAGAAGCGATTCAGCATATCTTTGGAGAGTTAAATGGAAAAGAAGGGCTACTCGTAGCCAGTAAAATAGCTGATAAGGTTGGCATAACCAGGTCCGCGATTGTAAATGCATTAAGAAAGTTTGAAAGTGCAGGTGTAATAGAATCGAGATCTTTGGGTATGAAAGGGACCTATATTAAAATTTTAAATGATAAGCTGTTAGAAGAACTTGAAAAGATAAAATAAAATTATAAGTAAGTATGTAATTAAAGATTAAATTTAAAAAGGGGCTGTTGCACAATGGACTAAATAGTTCATTGTGCAACAGCGCTTTTTTTAT
>JASEJQ010000081.1 GCA_030016635.1 Thermoanaerobacteraceae bacterium
CCACATTTTGGAGAGGAGTTATACATAAAAGAAATAAATAAAAGCCTGTATTTATGCAGGCTGCGGCGTTTTGCAAACGCCTAAATGGTAATAATAATAGAAGGGAGGTATAAATATGGAAAGGATTTATAAAACAAATTTAGCAGGAAGAGAACTAAATATTGAGATAGGTAAGCTGGCTCAACAGGCAAATGGATCATGCCTCATAAGGTATGGTGATACTGTGGTGCTGGTAACTGCTTGTTCATCCAGGGAACCCAAGGAAGGGATTGATTTTTTCCCTTTAACTGTTGATTATGAAGAGAGATTATATTCAATAGGCAAAATCCCCGGCGGTTTTATTAAAAGAGAAGGTAAACCTACGGAAAAAGCCATTTTGACTTCGAGGCTTATTGATAGGCCAATAAGACCATTGTTTCCGAAGGGATTTCGAAATGAAGTACAGGTTGTAGCTACAGTTTTATCTGTAGATCCAGATAATCAACCTGAAATTGCCGCCATGATAGGTTCGTCTGTTGCACTGTGTATATCAGATATACCTTTCGATGGTCCAACAGGGTCTGTTGTCATTGGTTTGGTTGACGGAAATTTTATTGTGAATCCAACTTTGGAACAAAGAGAAAAGAGTGAGATGCACCTAACTGTTTCTGGTACTAGAGAGGCTATTCTGATGGTAGAGGCTGGGGCAAATGAAGTTTCAGAAGATGTGATGATTAATGCTCTGATGTTAGCTCATGAAGAAATAAAAAAAATCATTAAATTTGAAGAGGAAATAATTAAAGAAGTTGGCAAACCTAAAATGGATTATCCTCTATTTAATCCTGATCCAGACATTGCAAATGAGGTTAGTAATTACGCTATTCCATTGATTCGCGAAGCGCTGCTGAGTGAAGACAGACAAAAAAGGCTGGATCAGTTGGATAAAGTATCCGAAGAAATTTTGGAGACATTTTTGCTAAAATATCCAGACAACAAAATTGATATAAGTCAGACTATTTACAATGTAACTAAAGAACAGATGAGAAGCATGATACTTGATAATGGATACAGAATCGATGGAAGGACTTTTAACGAAATCAGACCAGTATCATGTGAGGTCGGGGTTTTACCAAGAGCTCACGGTTCTGCATTGTTCAACAGAGGACAAACACAGGTAATGTCTGTGGCAACGTTAGGTGCTCTTGGTGATATTCAGATACTGGAAGACCTTGGCGATGAAGAATTTAAACGTTATATGCATCATTATAATATGCCTCCATATAGCGTTGGAGAGGCCAGGCCTATGAGAGGGCCAGGCCGAAGAGAAATAGGGCATGGTGCTCTTGCGGAAAGAGCATTAGAACCTGTTATCCCTTCTGAAGATGATTTTCCTTATACTATTAGAGTAGTCTCAGAAGTATTAAGTTCCAACGGTTCAACATCCCAGGCCAGCGTTTGTGGCAGCACCCTGGCACTATATGATGCAGGCGTACCAATAAAAGCACCAGTAGCAGGTATAGCTATGGGACTGGTTAAAGACGGCGAAAGGGTAGCTGTACTCACAGATATACGGGATCTTGAAGATTTTATGGGAGATATGGACTTTAAGGTCGCGGGAACAAAAAAAGGTATAACAGCAATCCAAATGGATATAAAGATACATGGTATAGACAGAAACATACTTGAAAAAGCTTTAATGCAAGCAAGAGAAGCAAGATTATACATTCTTGATAAAATACTTGAAACTATTCCGGAACCAAGAAAAGATATATCTCCTTATGCACCCAGAATTATTACAACTACCATCGATCCAGATAAAATTAGAGATGTAATAGGACCTGGTGGTAAAACCATTAATAAAATCATCGCAGATACCGGTGTTAAGATAGATATAGAAGACGATGGTAAAATTTATATTTCGGCAAAAGATATAAAATCAGGTGAAAAAGCTTTAAAAATAATTGAGAGCATAACCAAAGATGTTGAGATAGGAAATACTTATATAGGTAAGGTAACAAGAACAACTAACTTTGGAGCATTTGTTGAGATTGGCCATGGAAAAGAGGGACTTGTCCATATATCAAAATTAGCCCCATCTCGAGTTAATAAGGTTGAAGATGTAGTGCACGTTGAAGATGAAGTACTGGTAAAAGTTATTGAAATTGATAAACAGGGGCGAATAAATTTATCTATCAAAGATGCATTGTCAGAAGAAGATGGTAATAACAAATAAAAAACATAAACCTGCAGGTTTATGTTTTTTATTTGATTTAAAGAATATATTTTAATATACTATATTATGAGAGGATTATAATGTTTATGGTGAATGTATACATAAAAAAATTGGTTAATGATGAAAATTTACCTTTACCACATTATGCTTCCGAGGGATCAGCTGGAATGGACATATATGCATATGTTGAAGAGGAAGTGATGATGAAGCCAGGTGATATAAAGCTAATACCAACAGGTTATGCAGTTAAAATCCCGGAAGGATATGAAATACAGATAAGGCCACGCAGTGGTCTGGCATTAAAACATGGTATAACGGTTTTAAATTCCCCGGGCACCATTGATTATGATTATACTGGAGAAATAAAAATAATATTAATAAATCTTGGCAAAAATGACTATGTGATTAAAAAATATGATAGAGTAGCACAAATGCTTCTTAACAAAATAGAAAAAATTCAATTCATTTGCACTGATGTATTGCCAATTACTGAAAGAGGTAATGGCGGATTTGGACATACTGGCATATAATAAATTGATATTACATATTATTAAAGTAGCAAAAATTAGCCGGGGGGGGTGTCACTAATGCTGCTAAGCAAATTTGGTGGAAAAGAACTGGTAAATTTAAATGACGGATCAAGATTGGGACTAATTGAAGACGCAGATTTATTGATAGATGAAGAAACTGGCAAAATAGATTCATTTATTATCTATGAAAATCGTCTTCTTTTTTTTATAAGAAACGATAGAAATGGTTATAAAATACCATGGGATGCTATCAGAAAAATTGGAAATGATATGGTTATTGTTGAAATGGATAATAAGAGAAAATATTAAAAATGCGGGTGGAATAAGTTGAAAACAATTGTTTTAAAATTTGGCGGTACAATATTAAATGATGAAACAATGAGAATTAAAGCAGCTGAAAATGTATATAAATATTACACCGAAGGATATATTCCTGTGGTTGTTGTTTCTGCAATGGGCCGTATGGGAGATCCCTATTCTACGGATACTTTACTTCAATTGGTGACGCAGATAAACTCAAAAATCGATGCAAGAGAACTTGATCTGATTATGAGTTGCGGCGAGATAATATCCAGCGTACTATTTCACGCAACCTTATTAAATTGCGGCCTTCCCTCAATTGCTTTGACTGGTGCACAGGCTGGTATAATAACAGATAACAACTTCAGCAATGCCACAGTTTTAAAGATAAATACGCAAAATTTGCTTAAAGTCATTGATAAAAAAACAATACCAATAGTTTCGGGGTTTCAGGGTGTAACTGAAGAAGGTGATATAACCACCCTGGGCAGGGGCACGAGTGATTATACTGCCAGTTTAATAGGATCAAGACTAAAAGCAGAACAAATAGTTATTTTTAAAGATGTGGATGGACTTATGTCTGCTGATCCCAAAATAGTTTCGACAGCCAAGAATATAGAACATATAAACTATGAAGATGTATTCCAGATGGCTGAATTTGGTGCTAAGGTTATACATCCATTAGCTGTAGAAACTGCAATGAAAGCTGGTATCCCATTATTAATAAAGAGTATAATGAAGGAAGATATATATACTCTTATAGATAATAAAGGTATAAATAAAATAATTACTGCAGTCACATATATGCTTGATAGGGTACAATATATCATTGATACTGTTGCAGAAAACGATAAAAAAATCATCAATGATATTTTTAAAAAACTGGCTGACAATGGAATAAGTATAGATCTTATCAATATTTTCCCTGACAAAAAAATATTTACCATTGACAATCAATCATCAGAAGTTGCATCTGAAATACTGGATCAATCTTCGTTAAATTATCATATAGTTGATAACCTTGTAAAAGTATCTGTTATAGGTAACAGAATGCGTGGAGTCCCTGGCGTTATGGCGAAAATAATTAAATCATTTTCCGAAAATGAAATTGAAATATTGCAAACAGCGGATTCTCATAACTCTATATCTTGCCTTGTAAGAAAAGATGATTATGAAAAGGCTGTAAGATTATTGCATGATATATTTGATATATAAAATAAAATTTGCAAAAGAGGAGAAATGTATGATTTTAGATTATTTGTACAGGTTACCTGCTCTATTAATAGCTATTACTATTCATGAATTTAGCCATGGTTTTGTTGCCAACAAATTAGGAGATCCAACCCCTAAAAATGCAGGTAGATTGACTTTAAATCCATTTGCACATCTTGATTTATTAGGGGCCTTGATGTTGTTTATATTTAGATTTGGATGGGCTAAACCTGTACCCATAAACCCGTTTTATTTTAAAAACAGAAAAACCGGGACTTTATTTGTTTCCATTGCCGGACCATTATCAAATTTTTTAGTTGCTATAATCTCTATATCTATATTAAAGTATGTGAATCTCAATCCTATTATGTTTAATATATTATTATTAACATACTGGTTTAATTTGAACTTATTTATATTTAATTTAATTCCATTATCACCACTTGATGGTTCTCATATACTTTACTGCATTTTGCCGCAAAAGTATACATTCGATTTACAACGTTATGAAACAATGGGGCAAAAATATTATTATTTTTTCTCTTAATTTCTGGAGTTATAAGTTACATTTTAAATCCACTATTAAATGGTTTAAATAGATTCATTTTATATATTATTTAATATATAGGTGCTTAATCATGGATTACAAAATAAAGTTGGAGTTATATGAAGGACCATATGAATTATTATATCACTTAATAAAAAACTCAAAAGTAAACATTTATGATATTTCTTTTGTAAAAATTATAGATCAGTATATGCAATATGTTGATGTTATAAATGAGAATAATCCCGAGCTTCGCTCTAATTTTTTTTTGATAACATCTTCTCTATTAGAATTAAAATCCAGGTTGCTTTTACCTGAAACTACAATAGTTGATGATACAGAAGAAAATATTGAAATAATAGAAATTAATAAAATATTTAATGCTCTTGAAGAGTATAAAAAATATAAAAATGCAGCTAAAATATTAAGAGATCTGGAACTTAAAGAAAGCAACATCTTTTATAGAAAATCTAATTATGAACTGAGTAAAAGAAAGAAAAGCTCTGTTGCAACGCTAGTAAAGAGTTATCAAAAGTTCAAAATAAGCTCTCAGGGTAATTATGGCAATAATAAAAGATATATGATAAGAGAGAAATTAACCCACATAATACAAATATTAAGAAGGGTAACATATATATCCTTTAGCAAATTTATAAAAAATAGTAAAACACGAGAAGATATAATTTCGTATTTTATTGCTTTACTTGAACTGGAAAAGAGAGGGTATGCAACAACATCACAGTCTTCAAATTTTGGTAATATTATAGTCAAAAGAGGTAAAAAAAATGGATGAAAACATCATACCTTTGATTGAAGGAATTTTATTTTTAAGTGGGCAACCAATAAACGAAAAAGAATTGAGCAACATGTTGAATTTAACAGTTGTGGAAGTGAAGACTGCACTGGACAAATTAATTGATATTTATTCCGAAGATGCACATGGAATACAAATAAGAAAATTAAGTAATGGATATTGTATGTGTACTAAACCTGAATTAGGTAAAACGCTTAAACAATTTTTCACAAATGAAAATAAATTATCTGATGCCGCATTAGAGACTCTGGCAATTATTGCTTATAATCAACCTGTTACAAAAATAAAGATAGATGAAATAAGGGGAATAAACTCTGAAAAAACAATTCAAACCCTTTTAGAACGTGAATTTATAAGAGAGGCAGGTAGATTAGAGTCCCCTGGTAAACCAATTTTGTATGAAACAACAGATAATTTTTTAA
The DNA here is from genome assembly GCA_030016635.1 of Thermoanaerobacteraceae bacterium. Lineage (GTDB taxonomy): Bacteria > Bacillota > Thermoanaerobacteria > Thermoanaerobacterales > UBA4877 > JASEJQ01. The sequence continues at coordinate 6,038 of JASEJQ010000081.1, forward strand.
AATATTTTGGTATGAATAGTTTAAAAGACCTGCCTAACATTGAATGATTTAGT
>JASEJQ010000082.1 GCA_030016635.1 Thermoanaerobacteraceae bacterium
AATAATGAGTAATGATATTAATATGTATATTAGATACATAAGGTATAACCATTTCCAAGAAAGCACTCTATAACGTTTCAAGGAGAAACTGTTGATGAGAGATTTATGGAATAAAGAAACTGAAAGACAATTTTTTATTGACAGTATTAAATTTGCCACTCATGAACAACTGTTTTATATTACAGATTCAGGAAAATATTTAGCATACTGGCCAAATGGATATACGGGTAAAAAAAGCACGCTTCAAAGTAGAAATTCACTGATTGGAAATTATACCGAGAAATGGACAGCTGATTTAATTCAGGAAATTGTAGATGATCTTGGCTATTATGCAGTCCAGGGGGCAATTTGTGAAGAGATTGCACTAACAGATAGATCACGAGGCGATGTGGTAATTTCCAAAAGCAAAAACATATATCAACGAGCTGAAGATATCCTTGCAATATTTGAAGTTAAAATGTCAATTGTATGGAATTGGGAATACGAAAAGAGTAATTCAAATGTATCATTAAAATGTATTGGGGATTACAAAACACATCAAGGAAATCCTGGTTTGCTTCGTTCGGATTCCATGCTAAAAGCCATAGGCAAAAGCCTAAATATAAGGGTTTCGAATATAAAATCATCAAAAATACCTATCTTTGTTATCGGTAATACCCCAATCACAAATAACTATATTTCAAAAGTTGACCAATTAAAAATAAGCGGTGTTATTCAAGGTTTTCTGTCTGTAAATAGTAAACCACTTGATAATGGTAGTGATAATATTAAAGCTACGCCCAAAAATGGTTTTTATAGATTTGATAGTTTTGATGAGATTAAAAATTACATTCATGAAATGTTAATGGAGGAAATGAATTATTTTTCTGGTATGAAAAGCAATTTAGAATTAGGAGAAATCATCGAAATTGCAAATAGAGAACCTACATATGAAAAAAAGGCTGAAAAATTTTTAGATTTAGTAAGGAAGTGAAAAAATGGATAATCGAAAATATAATAGAAGCGGAACCCGAACAAGTTCTTTCGGAACACCAGGAAGAATTAATCATGATTCGTCAGAATTTTACAACAGCAACTTATATAGTGAATTAAAACTCCCTGACAAAGTTAAATATATAGAAAATACTATTCCAACAGACAAAGTAAATAAGATATACTGTAAATCAAGTGAAATAATGGATGATATTCCCGACAGCAGTGTGCATTTAATGGTTACATCGCCACCATATAATGTAAAAAAAGAATATGATGAAGATTTATCACTAAAAGAATACAGAGAGTTATTAAAGAAAGTTTTTAAGGAAACTTATAAAAAATTAGTCACCGGCGGAAGAGCATGCATTAACATTGCAAACTTAGGCAGGAAACCCTATATCCCATTACACTCTTTTGTAATTGAAGATATGATTGACATTGGCTTTTTTATGAGAGGCGAAATAATATGGAATAAGGCATCAAGTGCAAGCCCTTCAACAGCGTGGGGGAGCTGGCTTTCTGCAGCAAATCCTGTTTTGAGAGATATTCACGAATATATCTTAGTTTTTTCAAAAGAATCTTTTTCAAGAAAAAGTAGTGGTAAAGAAAGTACAATAAGCAAAGAAGATTTTTTAGAGTGGACCAAAAGTGTATGGACTTTTCCTGCAGTGTCTGCCAAAAGTATTGGACATCCGGCTCCATTTCCTGAAGAATTGCCACATAGATTAATACAACTCTATACATTTAAAGGTGATGTTGTCTTAGACCCATTTTGTGGTAGCGGTACTACATGTCTGGCTGCTTTAAGAGATGGGAGAAAGTACATAGGATATGAGATAGTCCCAGAGTATGTTGAACTGGCCAATAAAAGGATTAATGCATACTATAAACAAATTTCTTTTGAAAATAGTCAGCATACTTTATAATAGTTTGCTGAATGAGGTTAATGGGAGATGAGCGTATGGTCAGAGGTATCCGCGGTGCGACTACCTGTGAGAATACAGCCGCTTCCATAGAGGAGGCTGTAATGGAGCTCACATCAGCCATGATGGAAGAAAACGATGTTGCCCCGGAAGATGTTGCGTGCATAATATACTCGGTAACTTCAGACATTGATGCTGTCTTTCCTGCTTCCTGCGCCAGGAAACTTGGCCTTAATAATGTGGCCCTCTTAGATGTGCAGGAGATGGCAAAGCCCGGTGACCTACACCACTGCATAAGGGCGCTTATGCTGGTTAATACTGATAAAAGGCAGGATGAGATGAGATTTGTATATCTGAGAGAGGCTGAAGCTTTAAGGCCGGATAAGGTTGGGAAGTGATAGAATGGATTCCTTTGAAAAACTGAAGATACTTGGCCAGGCCTCCAGGTATGACATGTGCGGCTGCGGTAGGCCAAATGAGGACGACTACATAAAGAATGGTATATACAGGGTGCATACGCCAGATGGCATATGCTCCATATTTAAGGTGCTGCTTACAAATAAATGTCATAGGGACTGTGCCTACTGTGTAAACCGGTTTGAAAATGACACGGAGAGGACATCCTTTACCCCAGAGGAACTGGCAAAGGTGTTTATGGAGGTGAGGAGAAGGCACTCCATTCAAGGCCTGTTTTTAAGCTCTGCTATTGATAAAAATCCTGACAGCGACATGTCCTCACTTATAGATACTGCAAAGATATTGAGGACAAGATATAACTTCAAAGGCTATATACACATGAAGGTCATGCCGGGCGCTTCCCGAGCTGCCATAGAGGAGGCTTCAAAGGTGGCAAATCGTCTCTCCCTGAATATAGAGGTGCCATCGGAAAGATATATGGAAAGACTGACAAGGGCCAAGAGGTTTGGGGAGATATTAAACGGCATGAGTGAGATTAAAAGACTTAAAGATAAGGGAATTCGTGTATCGCAGACTACCCAGTTCATTGTGGGGGCCGCAGGAGAGAGCGACAGGGAGATAGTAGACGAGGCATACAGACTAAAGAGGGAATTCAACCTTGCCAGGGTATATTTTAGTGCATTTCGCCCTGTAGAGGGCACGCCTATGGAAGGGAAAGAGCCTACCCCACTTATGAGAGAGTACAGACTGTACCAGGTGGATTTCCTCTTCAGCCAGTATGGGTTTAAGCCAGAAGACCTGAGCTATGAGAAAGACGGAAACCTGCCCATGGATAAAGACCCGAAGTATGTCTTTGCTTTAAATCATCCTGAGATCTATCCTGTGGAGATAAACACGGCAGACTATAATCTGCTTTTGTTGGTGCCGGGGATTGGACCTGTATCAGCGAAGAGGATATTAGAACGCAGGGTAAAAGATCCATATCACAGCATAGATGAACTTAAAGGTACCGGGACAGTTTTAAAAAGGGCCAGGCCGTTTATAACTATAAATGGCAAAAGTTTCACAGAAGAGAATAAACCCAAACAATTGTCCTTTATATAGGTGCCGTCTTCAGAGAGCCTTCAGTTGTATCTTATTAGATATAGTTAAACCAAGTAACTGCATCTGTAAAATATAAATATCTTTACCACATCCCACACATCTTTCGCGAAATAGCCGCAATAATAACCACTAAATTTCTACATTTTTACTGAAGACCTTGGGAAATATGACCATATTGACGACGCTGCCACAGCGGACTTATAATTAAAGAAACATAAAAGGTCTAAGTTATATATTTATTCAGATTTATTATTCTTTTACGTGAACATATGATATACCTGAGACTTTACACTGGAACAACAATATTGGGAATGGGGGAAATAAAGTGACGCTTAAAAAATTATTTATAATAGGCCTTTGCAGTGTAATATTGTGGCAGGTAATTTTGTTTTTTCTTCCTGTCAGCAGGATACTTTTTACTATCCTGTCTACAATAGGAAACTCATTGATCTTCTATCTACTAATAAGAAATTATTTCAAGGTCAACTTAAATGGATATGATGGCAGCAATAAGGCAATGGATACATATTCAAGGTCACTACCAGCAGAGGATATAACCACTAAATCAAACCAAAACGCTTCAAGAAGGCTTACATCAAGGCTTGATGAAAACGTTTACGAGAGTCTGCTTTCTATCTCTGAGACAATGGGATTTGACACACAGCAGCTCGCATGGCTGTCTAAAGACAATATAAAGATGTTTGAACAGATAGCAAAGATTTTCTATGACATAGAAGAATTCAGCCAACAGAATGCAGCAAGTACTGAGGAGATAACTGCGAGCATCAGTGAGCTCGTTACAATATCAGAAAGATTGAAAAATGGGATTTTAAAGATTGAGGGTCAATCATCCGAATCCACAAGCATGTTAAAGCAGGATAAAAAGACATTAGACAGTATAGGCGGCCTCTTAATGGACCTCACCCGCGTCATAAAGGATGCCTCGGACAACAATTTAGAGCTCCAGAATTCTTCCCAAAAGATATATAAGATTGTGGAATATATAGATACCATATCAAAACAGACAAACTTATTAGCGCTGAATGCATCTATTGAGGCGGCAAGGGTTGGAGAGGCTGGAAAAGGTTTTGCGGTAGTGGCACAGGAGATTAAAAAACTTGCTGATGAGACAAAAAAATCTATTTCTGAGATAGAAGAAATTACTGATGAAATATCTGAGAAAATAACAAATTCAAATGACGCAATGAAGACATGTATGGAGAAGCTCAAAGACGTCGAATCGGCTGCCTCAGTGTCTACAGATGTTATCATACAGATAGAAAACGTAGTAGAAAATATTACAAATTCTCTTACGGACCTTACAGAGATGTCTCTTACACAGATGAACGCAGCCACTGAAATAGAACAGGCTGCTGAGGCTATAGCGAAAGCTGTCGAAGACACCTATAATATAACAATGAATTTAATTAAAAAGGTTGATGTTCAAAGCAGCAAAAATGATGAGATGCTGAAGTTTAGTAACAAACTGTGCGATACAGCTTCAACCCTGCAAACTATGATTGCAATGCTGAAGACAGACAAAGAAATTATTTTTGGGATCAATCCTTTCACATCTCCCGAAAATATAAAGAGGATGTATGTGCCAATACTTGAAAGGGTCTGTATGGGTGTGGGTTACAAGGCCAGGACCATAATAGTTAAAGATTATGATGCATTAAATGATGGAATAAAGAGGGGCGTTATAGATATTGGATGGTTTTCACCCTTTGCATATGTAAATGCACACGAAAAAAGCGGCGTAAAACCTATAGTTACGCCTAAGGTAAATGGCAGGTTTGCATATAATGGCTATATAATAGCTAAAAAGTCAAGCGGTATACACTCAATTGCTGATTTAAAAAATAAGCACTTTGGTTATGTAGATCCTGAGAGTGCATCAGGGTATATATACGCAAGACATATACTTAAAACAAATGGCATTGATCCAGATACGATTTTCAGCAAAACCTCTTTTATGGGAAGCCATGATAATGTAATTAAAGCTGTCCTTTCGGGTGAAATAGACGCAGGAGCTACATACAATGAAGCTATAGATATGGCTGCTGCCAATGGCTTGCCTGTAAATGAACTTGAGATAATTGCACAGACCGAGGATATACCTAAAGACGCCATAGCAGTAAGCCCGAATATGCCTGAGGATACTGTATTAAAGTTGCAAAAGGCCTTTGTAGGATTTAATGATTTCAGTGGAATTGAAAGTCCGGTACAGGGATTTGTAGAAAGCAATGACAGCACATATGATGTAATAAGGGCTATAGCATGAGGGTGGCTTGCACTGTGGTTACACTACCGATTGCGTTCCCTGCTTGTAGCAGTGGTTATCTATTCTTCCCATCATACTATGCAGCACCTGTCATAAGACAGAATGTGCTGGATAAACACCCAGAACTCGAAGGCATACTCGACAAACTGGCGGGGGTGATTGATGATAGTACAATGCAGGAGCTAAACTGACAGGTGGATGAAGAAGGCAAAGACCCGGAGAAAGTATCAAAAGAATTTCTAAAAGCGAAGGGTTTGATATAAATATAAATTATGGGGCTGTTGCACAATGGACTAAATAGTTCATTGTGCAACAGCGCTTTTTTTATT
>JASEJQ010000083.1 GCA_030016635.1 Thermoanaerobacteraceae bacterium
TTTTTCTCCAACATTCTGGATTATATTCCAGATGGCTGTGTGACTTAATCTTTCATTGGTCATTTTTTCTATGGCAGAGGCTTTATTGCGGTAAGATTCTTCTAAGGCAGTTTCTATGATTTTTTCAGTTAAATTATTTGTTTATTGAGTAAAATTTCCGTTGGCAAATGGTAGGCAAATCAAGCAAGATTGATATTTTTATTACTCAAAACCTTTGATTTTACTGGTAAGTAAGCAAACAGTTTCAACATGACTCGTTCTGGGAAACATGTCTACAGGCTGTGCTTCCTCTATGTAATATTTCTCACTTAATTTTTTAAGGTCCCTGGCCAGGGTAGCAGGATTGCATGATACATAGACTATCCTATCCGGTGCCATGTCTATCATAGAGTCCAGTACAGCATCGTCACAACCCTTACGCGGTGGATCCACAACTATTACATCAGGAGTAATTCCTCTATCTTTCAGATCCTTCATAATGTCTTCAGATCTTCCGGCAATAAAATCAGCATTGGATATTTTATTGAGCTTTGCATTTGCTTTCGCATCCTCAACTGCCTTTTCAACAGCCTCAATACCTACGACTTGTTTTGCTCTTTGTGCAAGAAAAAGAGAAATAGTTCCTACACCACAGTATGCATCTATAACCAGCTCATCGCCTTGAAGGTTTGCAAATTCGAGGGTTTTTGAATATAATATCTCGGTCTGAATGGGATTTACCTGAAAGAAGGATTGTGGTGATATATAATATTTAAGTCCTCCTATACTGTCGATTATCCTATTTTTACCATAAAGAATGATATTTTCGTTACCAAGGACAACATTTGTATCCTGTGGATTGATATTTAAAACCAGGCCTGTAAAACTATCGTATTTCTTTAATCTATTCACAAGTTCATCTTTATGGGACAGATTATCTTCTCTGGCTACAATTACAACCATTGTCTCTCCTGTTAACTTAGAATATCGGGTCATTATATGTCTTATTAATCCTTGCTTTGTATTTTCATCATATACGTAGATATTAAATTCTTTTATGAATTCAAGTACCTCTCCGGCAATATTTTCAGCCTGTCTGTTTTGAAGTATACACTCTTTTATTGGTACTATTTCATGCGACTTTTCTTTATAAAAACCCATTACCGCTTTCCCATCTATGGTAGCTACCGGATACTGTGCTTTGTTCCTGTAGTAATATGGATTATTCATGCCTATAACATCATTAACCTTTACTTCTATATTGCCTATCCTTTTTAATGCATCTTCAACCTTGTTCTTTTTAAATATCAGTTCACCTTCGTAGCTCATGTGTTGGAGCTGGCAGCCACCGCACAAATTATATACCGGGCACAGCGGTTCTACTCTATATGGCGATGCCTCCAGAACATGTATGGTCTCTGCTACAGCGTAGTCTTTTTTAACCTTTGAGACCTCTGCCTGCACTTTTTCTCCGGCTATGGCCTTTTCTACAAATACCGTCATACCATCATACTTAGCAATACCCTGTCCCTCACTGGCCATTTTTTCTATATATATTTCTATCTTTTGACCGACTTTTAAATTATGCATGTCTACGCCTGCTTTCCAATATAAATATAAGCTAATATAATTTTAATACATTTTATACCAAAAAACACCCTTTATCGGGTGTTATCTTCTTAATTTTATCCTGAAAATCCTGCTGTTTAGTAAATATTTCAGATAAGTAAGTGTGAACCTTTTGATGTATCTTCTACTCTGAGGAATAAGGCATAAGATCCCAATGACATCGGTTATAAGACCAGGAGTTATAAGCATTACACCACCAACCAGGACAAATACGCCATCCATAAGTTCGTCGGTTGGAAGATTTCCCTTGTAAAATTCATCTCTAACCCTTCTAAATGTATAAAGTCCCTCCCGTTCAGCTATTATGGCACCTATTATCCCAATGCCTATAACAATAAAGACGGTTTCTAAATATCCTATATATCTACCCAGGGCTATCAATAGCAACAGATCTAATAATGGAACCGTTATAAACAAAACAATAAGTCTTCCGAGCATCATACCACCTCTGATATGTATTTTGCCCGGAAGACTTTTAATAATTCTAATAAGCTGTAAATTTATCCTTTGTAGCACCGCATATCGGACATTTTTCTGGTGTCTCTCCGATCAGCGTATAGCCACCACTGCAGATCTGTATCTTATCAATCTGATAGTCTTTTCCACTATCTACAGACTTCTTGGCTTCTGTATAGAGCTTTGAGTGTTCTTTTTCTGATTCTATTGCCCATGTAAAAGACTTCTTTGCTTCACTTTCCTTCTGGAAGTCAGCTACAGCAATATATGTAGCATACATCTGGGTAATCTCAAAGTTTTCACCACTAATGGCTTTGGCAAGATTCATCGAGGTATTGCCTATGCCAAAACCTGCCATGAACGGAACAAGGAAATCACCTTCCACATCTTTCATTGTCTTAAAATGATTTGATGCATGAATTTTTTCCGCATCGGCGATGGCTTCAAATAATCTCCCTACATTGGGAAATCCCTCATCCTTTGCTGTTTTTCCCCATACCTTATAGCGCTGATAGGCCATACTCTCACCGCCAAAGGCAGACCGTAAATTGGCAGCAGTCATGTTATTTTCCATATGATCCCTCCCGTAGAAATTATTCAAGCAAACGGTAGTATATGCCGTTTAAAAAAATTCTATACATAAAATTGGGTAGGGTAACTATGAGGAAAAATGTTTACGAAATTATATCCTTTAACTGACATCTATCATTAAAAAATGTCTTATATCCCAGCATAACAAACAAAATCACGGTCAATGATACACTGCCGAGTATTCCCAGCATGATGGCAATCTGATATTCAATTGCAGTGAGCGGAGATGTACCTGAGAGAATCTGGCCTGTCATCATGCCAGGCAGGAATACAATTCCCATACCAACCATTGAATTGATTGTAGGAAGTATAGCAGAATCAAATGCATTGTTTACCACATTTTTTGCTGACATACCAGGTGTAGCTCCCAGCATTAATGCAGCTTCAATCTGTTCTTTTCGAGAGTCAAAACCATCCATTATCCTCTCTACCCCCAGTGTGATACCTGTCATTGAGTTTCCGATTATCATGCCTCCAAGTGGAATGAAGTATTGAGGGTCATACCATGGTCTCAACTGTATTACAATCAATATGAAGTACAGCATGCTGGCTATTGTCCCAAAAGACATTGAAAAAGCTATAATTCTTTTAAGTTCAGGTGAAATTTTACGTTTAACTCTGCTAAATACATTGTATATTGCGAATACTTCCATGACAGTCATTGCGATGATTGTATATAGAGGGTTTCTGTTTTTAAACATATAATCGAGAATGTAGCCCACGAGCACCAGTTGTATAGTCATCCTTACTGAGGACAACAGTATTTCTTTCTCTCTGTTTATCCCCCTGATCTTTACTATTGCTATGACAAAAACGACAAATATATACGCCGGAACCAGCTGCCATACCGTCAGTTCTATTATATTCCTCAATTTACTATCCCCTCTTTCCCTATTACTCTCCCTTTATCCATAATAATTATACCCTCACCATACTCCCTGGCTATCTTTTTGGTGTGTGTAACCATAATGAGGGATTTATTATTATCTCTTACATATTTTACTACGCTGTCAATCACCAGATGCTCAGTTTCCTCATCCAGCGCAGAAGATGGCTCGTCAAGCAGCAATACATCTGGATGCATTAGTAAAACTCTCGCCAACGCAACACGTTGTTTTTCACCACCTGATAATTTCCCGGCATCATCAGACAATCCTTTTTGTAAATGCACGATATTTAATACCTCTTGCAGTCTACTATCATCTACCGGTTTGTTCCCTGAGAATGTCAAACCTATATTGATGTTATTACCTATGCTGCCCGGGAAAATGACCGGCACCTGGGGAAGCATGACTACCTCGCGTCTAAGTTTTATAGGATTTATTTCATCTATATTTTGTCCTTTATAGTATATAGTACCGGCGTCACAGGATATGAGGTTATTAAGGTGCTTTATTAGTGTTGTCTTTCCGCTTCCGCTTTCACCCACTATACAGATCACCTTATTTTCCGGTATTATTAGATTATCAATATTCAATATGTTTTTGTATGTTATATCTTTTAATTCATATAAGGATGTCAAACTTATACCTCCTTTATCTCCTTTAAAAGTTCATCCGCTTTTATTATCGTATCTTTTAATACTTCTCTACCTTTATCAGTAGAGGTATAATATTTTCTTATTTTCCCGTCAATTATTTTCTCTTCTACATTCAACAAACCGTCCGCTTCCATATTGTGCAGTATTGGGTATAGAGAGCCCGGGCTGATTTTATATCCATGCCTTTTAAGTTCTTCCATTATTCCCAGGCCAAAAATCGGCTCTTTACTTGCATGGTAAAGTATGTGTATTTCAATAAAACCTAAAAACATTTTTCTTATCAGGTTATCTTTCAAAATATCACTTCCTTTCAAAACTCGTTATCGAAATACGATAGCTGACACATTGTTTATTATAGCAAAAGAATTTGCTTTAAGTCAACATATACTAGTTTTATTTTATCCCAAATATGCTATAATATATCTACAAACATAAGTTTTGGTGATATATATGAGAAGCGTACTCCATGTTGATATGAATGCATTTTATGCTTCATGCGAGCAGAGCATTGAGCCAAAATACAGGGCCAGGCCGCTTGCAGTTGTCGGCAACCCTGAAATGCGCCACGGGGTAGTGTTGACAGCATCATATGATGCAAGAAAATTTGGAGTAAAAACAGGCATGCCATTATGGCAGGCCAGAAAACTCTGTCCTGATATTATTTTCACTCCTCCCAACTACGAACTTTATATACATATGTCTCATAAAATAATGGAAATCTTAACAGATTATTCTCCTTTAGTCGAACAGTTTTCTATAGATGAAGCGTGGATTGATATTACTGGCACCGAACATTTATGGGGAACACCATCACAAGCAGCGGAAAATATACAAAAGAAGATAGATAAATCACTTAATCTGCCGTGTTCTATAGGACTATCTGATAATAAGCTGCTTGCCAAAATGGCCTCGGAAATAAAAAAACCTAATGGTATAACAGAATTGAGGACAGATGATATAGAAACCAGATTATGGCCATTACCTGTTGAAGACCTGATTGGCGTTGGAAGAAACATAAAGGAAAGCCTGAATAAATTTGGAGTTTACACCATAGGTGACCTCGCCAGGACTCCATACAAATTTCTCACCAATATGTTTGGTAAAAACGGACATTATCTTTACATGTTTGCCCATGGAATAGATAAAACGCCTGTAAGACCGAACTACGAAAATACAAAATCCTTCGGCAACTCCATAACACTCCCTTATGATTATAAAGACAGGGATGAAATTAAGAATGTAATTCTATTCCTTACCGAGGAGGTATGCAGCAGGATGAGAGAGAAGGGATTTAGGGCCAGGAGGGTCAGCCTCACGTTGAAAGACCATATGTTTGCTAGTCAAACCCATAGTATGACCCTTCAGGATTATTGTTTTAGTACAGAAGAAATATACAGAGCTGTGATGACACTTTTTGATAGATTCTGGGTTGGGCAGCACATAAGACTGGTAGGAGTATCTGTATCAAAACTTGATATATATGATTATGCTACTCAGCTTTGTTTTCTGGATAATGTAGATAGGGTAAAAAAAGAAAATGTAAACATAGCCATAGATAAAATCAGGAATAAGTTTGGTATGGATGCTATTAAGAGAGCATCATTGCTGGATGTAGATTTTAAGTATTCCCCACTTACTGGCATGAAAAATTTTAATCCAAGGTAGATAAAAAGGGGCTGTTGCACAATGGACTAAATAGTTCATTGTGCAACAGCGCTTTT
>JASEJQ010000084.1 GCA_030016635.1 Thermoanaerobacteraceae bacterium
CGTTAGAACATATAAAATATAAACATACATAATAGAGGATTATTATGTATATAGATGTTATATTACTTGAAAATATTGTTTTTAATTATTTGATTCTTTATATTACAGCGGTTCTCGCAAAATATAAAAGTACCTCTGTGAGAATCTTTTTGGGCTCTTTAACAGGGTCTTTATATGTTATACTTATGTTTATTTACAGAAATGCTATTTTTCAAACCATTCCCCTTAAGTTTATGCTTTCAGCACTTATTGTTGTAATTGTTTTTTATCCTCCGAGGTTGAAAGATTTCATACGGCTGCTGTCATTTTTTTATCTTGTTTCTATAATTTTTGGCGGTGTAGCCTTTGCACTTTATTATTTATCAGGAAATTACGATAGCTATTATTTCAATGGTGTTTTTGTTTTTAATGATTTCCCTGTCATACTTATAGTGATAACAATACTTATTGGCTGTTATTTGATATTTTACTGTATTGAATATGTGAGAAAAATACGCAAGAACATAATCCAGATGGAAATTTTGATAAACAGCAATAGCGTTACAACAAATGCTCTTGTTGACACAGGAAATACATTATATGAGCCAATAAGCCATACGCCTGTGATCATAATCGAATTTGAAACATTAAAGGAAATATTGCCAGAATCAGTGAATGAGTATTTATTAAGATTAAACCAAAATAGCTTTTTTGATTTTGACAGTATAAATAATATTGATCCAGAGTGGTTAAAAAGGTTTAGATTACTACCTTTTAAAGACATTGGCAGAGAAAATGGGATGCTTTTGGGAATTAAACCTGATAGACTAAAAATTCTTGGTGAAAATGATACTAAGGTTATTCAAAATGTTATTTTAGGAATTTACTTTAATAAATTATCTGTTAATAATGAGTACTGTGCTTTGCTGCATACGGATTTGCTAATGGACTAAATAAAACATGGAGGGATTTTTATGAGCAGAATTTGGAATCCTGGTGTATTGCTTCGCAAGTTAATCGAAAAAGTACTCAATAAAATTAGTACAATTTATTATATTGGAGGCCCTGAGGCATTGCCCCCTCCTCTAAGCGTTGAAGAAGAAAACAATTTACTTGAAAGATTAAAAGAAGGGGAAGATAATGTCAAAAGTGAACTTATAGAACGAAATTTAAGGCTTGTAGTATATATAGCCAAGAAATTCGAAAATACGGGCATAAATGTAGAAGATTTAATATCTATCGGTACAATAGGACTAATTAAAGCTGTAAATACATTTGATCCTAATAAAAAAATTAAGTTGGCAACCTATGCTTCAAGGTGCATTGAAAATGAAATTTTAATGTTTTTAAGGAGGAATAATAAAACCAAGCTGGAGGTATCAATTGATGAACCTCTAAATGTTGACCTGGATGGTAATGAATTACTTCTATCAGATATACTTGGTACTGACAACGAAATCATTTATCAGTATGTAGAAAATGAAGTTGATAAGCAGTTGTTAAAAATGGCGATACAAAAACTTTCAAAAAGAGAAAAAGATATAATTAACCTAAGGTTTGGACTTAATGGTGAAATAGAGAAAACCCAGAAAGAAGTAGCAGATATGCTTGGCATATCTCAATCCTATATCTCCAGATTGGAGAAAAGAATTTTAAAGAGATTAAAAAAAGAAATAACCAGGATGGTTTAAAGAATAATTACCCTGTCCCTCGGTAATACTTAGATAATAAGGAGGGACAGATATGGTTAACAACAAAGTAGAAATTTGTGGTGTTAATACATCAAAGCTTCCTGTATTGAAAAATGAAGAAATGCTGGAACTTATGCAAAGAATGAAAAATGGTGACAAAGAGGCCAGGGAAAAGTTTATTAAGGGAAATCTTCGTTTAGTGTTGAGTGTTATTCAAAGATTTAATAATAGGGGAGAATGTGTAGATGATTTGTTTCAGGTGGGATGTATAGGCTTGATAAAAGCCATAGATAATTTTGATATAAATCAGAATGTTAGATTTTCAACATATGCTGTTCCTATGATTATCGGTGAAATCAGGAGGTATTTAAGAGATAATAATTCTATAAGAGTAAGCCGTTCTCTTAGAGATATGGCATATAAAGCTTTACAAATTAAAGATAAGTTAGTCAATGAAAACGCTAAAGAACCGAGTATATCAGAAATAGCAAAAGAGTTAAACGTTCCAGAGGAAGAAGTAGTTTTTGCGCTGGATGCTATACAGGACCCCATTTCATTATTTGAGCCTGTTTATCACGACGGTGGTGATGCAATATATGTTATGGACCAAATCAGTGATGACAAAAATCAGGATGATGCATGGCTTGATAATATATCGTTAAAAGAAGCAATGTCAAAATTAAATGATAGAGATAAAAATATTGTGAGACTGAGATTCTTTGAGGGTAAAACACAGATGGAGGTAGCCGAAGAGATAGGGATTTCTCAAGCACAGGTATCCAGATTGGAAAAAGCGGCTTTAAATCAGATGAAAAAATATGTGTAGCAAAAAATGCGGAGCATCTGCTCCTTATTTTTTGTGCTTTTTTTAATTTATGACTCATATTCATAATTAGACAAGTATAGGGAGGGATAATTTATGATCAAAATATCGGAACTCAAGGAAAAAGAGGTTGTGAATATTAAAAACGGATGCAAACTTGGTTTAATTACTGATATTGACATTAATCTTGAAGATGGGGTAATAGAAGCATTAATAATACCTGGAGGTAATAATTTTTTGGGTCTTTTTAGAAGAAATAATGATATAATCATCCCTTGGAGTTACATAAGAAAGATTGGAGAAGATGTTATATTGGTTGATATACCTGATAGTATATAATCAGGTGGACTTACAACATTTTGTTGTGTATAATTGATATAGTACCATATACAGATGAAGGGAGTAATAGCCAATGAAATGCCCATTTTGCGGGAATTCTGATACAAAAGTCATAGATTCACGTTCTACTGAAGAGGGGAATTCAATTAGAAGAAGAAGAGAATGCGAAAAGTGCGGCAGACGCTTTACAACGTATGAAAAGCTGGATGAAATACCATATATGGTTATTAAAAGAGATGGTTCACGTGAGCCATTCAACAGAAATAAAATATTGAATGGCCTTATAAAAGCATGTGAAAAACGCCCTGTGTCCATCAATGTTCTGGATGGAATAGTTAAGGATTTAGAAAAAAAATTATATAATAATAATGAAAAGGAAATACCTACACAGTTAATCGGTGAAATGGTTATGGAGGCTTTGAAAGATATTGACGAGGTTGCATATGTAAGATTTGCATCGGTATATAGACAGTTTAAAGATGTAAGTACATTTATGGAGGAGATAAAAAAACTAATGGATGAAAAGAGGTATTGAGCTTGAACGGAACTGAAGTATTTCAGCTGAATAATATAGGTGATTTTGAGTATTTTAATATACCAGCCTTTGATTTAGCTGGTAATGGTAATGTAATTACATTCTTTTCTACCAGAAATGGAGGTATAAGTGAAGGTATTTACAGTAGTCTAAATCTCGGCATTAAAAAACAGGATGATATAGAAAAAGTAGAGAAAAATTATGAGATTTTATGCCATAAGTTCAATTTCAACATTGACTCCCTTGCATTTTCAGATCAGATACACAAGGACAATGTTTTAAAGGTTGATTGTTCCCACGCTGGTTTTCCGTTGCATGAACAAAAAATATATGATACTGATGCATTGATAACAAACGAAAGAGAGTTACCGCTGGTAACTTATTATGCTGACTGCGTACCTTTATATTTTTTCGATCCAGTAAATGAAGCAATCGGCCTGGCCCATGCAGGATGGAGGGGAACCATGATGCGGATTGGGCCTAAAGTGGTAAATAGAATGGTTGAAGAATTTGGGACAAACCCTAATGAACTTCTTGTTGCCATAGGCCCTTCAATTGGCTTATGCTGTTATGAAGTAGGACAAGAAGTATATGACCTGTTTTTAAACGAATTTAAAAAATATAAAAACTGGTTTACTGTAAAAAATAATGGTAGGTACAGCCTTGATTTAAAAACATGTAATAGGTTTCAATTGGAAGATGCAGGGGTAAATTTGCATAACATTTATATCTCGAATTTTTGTACATCATGCAATGAGCATCATTTTTATTCTTACAGACGGGATAAAGGAAAGACCGGACTGCATTGTGCTATAATTATGTTATGCTGAGAGGAGGTGTGTATATGTCAGGAAAAATTTTAATAATTGAGGATGAACTAAACATACAGGAACTATTAAGTTTTAATATTTCAAATGCTGGATATAATGTGAGTGTTTCTAATAATGGAAGTGATGGTATAATTAAGGCTTTGAGCGGAATGCCGGATTTAATAATACTTGACCTTATGTTGCCAGATATTGATGGTTTTGAAGTTTGCAAAACCTTAAAGTCAGATATTAAGACAAAGTCAATACCTATAATAATGCTTACTGCTAAGAGTGAAGAACTCGATAAGATACTCGGACTGGAATTGGGGGCCGATGATTATATAACAAAGCCTTTCAGCATAAGAGAATTGTTAGCAAGAATGAAGGTGGTTCTGAGAAGATCTAAAGTTGATGAAGACGAAAAAAATAACAGTGAAGAAAACGCAATTATTAAAATTGATGACCTGGAAATTGATTGCGAAAAGTTTATAGTTACCCAAAATGGTGTTCCTCTTGATCTTACATTGAAAGAATTTGAATTGCTAAAACTCCTGGCGTTAAATAAAGGGAAAGTACTTACAAGGGACTACCTTCTTGATAAGGTATGGGGATACGAGTACTCTGGAGAAACACGTACTGTAGATGTGCATATAAGGCATCTTAGAAGAAAAATAGAAAAGGATGATAATTATCCGCAGTACATTGAAACAGTTAGAGGGGTTGGTTATAAGTTTAAAGACAAAGGAGTATAGTGATGCAGAAAAGACTTGTTATTAGTTTTATTATTATCATGTGTCTTACTTTGACTTTAAGCTACGCACTGTTTTTAAATATATATGCTACCCATATAATTAAAATAATAAAAAAAGATTTATACAATGATGCATCTCA
Source organism: Thermoanaerobacteraceae bacterium (assembly GCA_030016635.1). Lineage (GTDB taxonomy): Bacteria > Bacillota > Thermoanaerobacteria > Thermoanaerobacterales > UBA4877 > JASEJQ01. The sequence goes on from JASEJQ010000084.1 coordinate 5,068, forward strand.
ATTATTTTATTTTTCTACAACACAAGAAGACATCAATGATTACATTGAACATTATATTAGTGAGACAGGGAACAATATTTCAGTTATAAAGAATGGGAAAGTAATAAATTCACAGTCTAACGTGGATGAAGAAATAATTGATAATCTGCAAGATAGCCTGATTAATAGAAATAAAGCAGAGTTAATTAAAATTAGTGGTAATGATCGCCTTATAGCTATAGGAATCTCTTTACCAGACAAAACTATTTCCGTATTCATATCTGCCTCGTATAACAAATATGCAGGTTTTAATATAGATGAATGGACATATCTTTTTGCTATTTTCATTCTGTGCATTGTCATCTCTACTGCATTATGGTATAGATTCATATTTTATACTACAAGGTCTATTAAAACAATTACTCAGGCAGTCAATGACATTACTAATGGTAATTATGATGAGATAATTCGATATGAATATGATGATGAAATAGGTAAGCTAGTAAAAGCTTTCAATTACATGGCAAATAAACTGAAATCAATAATGAAAGAGATGTATGATAGAAACTCCAAACTTGAAGCTGTATTGAAAAGTATAGTAAACGGGGTAATAGCAATAGATAACCATGGGAGAATAATATTGATTAATGATTCTGCAAAAAAAATATTAGATATTGCTGATACTGATGTTATGGACAAGCATTTGTTGGAGGTTATTAGAAACTATAAACTTTCCCAGTCTTTAGATGATTATATCAATAACAAGACTGATATTAATCTGGATTTTGAAATAAATCTGCCTCAGAATAAAGCGCTAAAAGTATATATAAATCCTATAATTAACT
>JASEJQ010000085.1 GCA_030016635.1 Thermoanaerobacteraceae bacterium
CATTTTCCATAACATCACCACCTAACCTATTATATCATATCCGAATTATATTAAGTACATAAGTAAATACTATGTCCGGGAGGTTGATTAAATGCGTGTTATAGGGATATTTTCGAGAGAAGAACAAGCATCTGCGGCTATAGACAGTCTGAAGAACATGGGTTTTGACAGGAAGGACATGATAGTGTCCGATGCAAACAAGTTTTTCAATGAGGACAGGCGAGACTCTGCCATGATTATTGACATTGAGACAGAGAGAGAGGGCCTGAGCGAGAAGGACGCCTTTGCAGATTTCATTGCTGATGAAGGGGAATATGGGATAATCCTGTCAGTTGAGGCCCTGAAAAACAAAAATGACCTCATCAAAGAGGTCATGATACAGTCGGGCGCCAGAAAAATAATTGACGATTGAAAGGAGCGTGCTTAACGCTCTTTTTATATTACCTTTACCCTCTTCCAGCGGCCGCTTCTGTATCTTAATTCTATAACTATAGACCGCATGAGCTGGTCACATGCTGTGGCTATCCATGCACCTGCTATACCCCATCCCATGTAGTTGATAAACACATGGGCCAGGACCACCCTGAAGCCCCACATACCTATCAGGGTTGAGTAGAGAGGCCACTTTGTATCACCGGCTCCACGTAAAGACCCCGATAGTATAAACTGGGTAGACTGCATGGGCTGCACTATGGCTATAATCATAAGCGCTATAGCCGCCTGAGATATTACCTGCGGGTCGCTGCTGTACAGCATGGCTATCTGCCTGCCGAAGAATAAAAATATAAGCGCAACGCCTATGGCTATATACATACCCTGTCTTCTTGCCTCATAGCTGTATTTTTCTGCCATATCCGGCCTTTTTGCACCAAGGCTTTGTCCGGTTAGGGTAGTGGCAGCCATGCCGTAGGCTTGGCCGGGGCAGAAAGAAAGCCCGAATATGTTTATGGCAATCTGGTGTGCTGCATACACGTCGGTACCCAGACCTGCCACAACCCTGGCATACATTATCTGCCCACCGCGCAGCACCAACTGTTCGCCTGCTGCCGGAAGGCCGATGGTGATAATCTTTTTTGTAAGTCCCATATCAAGGGTGTGATTTTTTATTATATCCAGCTTTATGGCCTTTTCTCCCCTCAATACTATATATAGGAAGATTACTGTGGCCACAGCCCTGGAAAGGGTTGTAGATATGCCGGCGCCGGTCACGCCCATTACCGGGAAACCGAGTTTGCCAAATATGAGGACATAGTTGCCGAAAACATTGAGGATATTGGAAAAAAGGTTAACGGTCATGGGGGTCCTGCTGTCTCCCACACCCCTCAATATACCTGCTATACCCATGGATACGGCCTGGAATACGATACCGCCCATGACAACCTGCATGTAACCGAGGCCCTCTTTTATTACTATGGGCTCAGCACCCATAAACCTGTATATCTCCTCTGAGAAAAGTATACCTAAGAGACTGACAACAATACCGAGTACAGTTGTCAGGGTAATTGTGATGAAAGTGGATTTGTTGGCATCGTCCGGCCTTCCTGCACCTATAGACCATGCTACAACTGCTGTGGCACCCACGGTGAGCGCCTGGAAAGCGGCCAGGCCCATGAACATAGGCTGATTTGTAAGGCCGATTGCAGTAATACCTGCGGCACTATTGGGTGTATGCCCAACCATCATCATGTCCACCATGCCAAATAAGGTAGTAATGAGCAGCTCCATCAGGGCTGGCCAGGCCAGGTCAGCCACCTGCTTTCTAAGTTCTACTCTGGAAAGTGTCCCCTCACATCCCCGTTTATTTTCCTCCATTTCCATTTATGCATCCCCTTCAAGCCAAATATTAAAGGAGCACCATTCCGAAACGGTGACTCCCATAGGAATTATATATTCTATAACAAAGTATAGAACAATATCTAAAAAAAAGCAAATTTACTCCTTCTCAATAGTACATCTTTTACTCACAGCCATGTTTTGAACTTCTTAATATACCAGGTTTTAATTGCTTGTGTAAGCAAGCAATAAGAAAACAGTATTCCTATGAGCCATGGAAAATAGGTAAGCGGCAATGCCTGCAATCCGATAGAAGCACCAAATGGAGTGAACGGAATTGCTATACCAATTACCATAATTGTTCCCGTCAGCAACAATACAGGTTTGGCTGCCCGGCTCTGTATAAACGGTATTTTTTCAGTACGTATCATATGCACAATCAATGTCTGTGAAAGCAGCCCTTCAATAAACCACCCTGATTGGAACAATGATTGGACTGCCGGGGTATTTGCTTTAAACACAAACCACATTACCAAGTAGGTAATAATATCGAAGATCGAACTAATCGGACCAATAAATATCATAAACTTGCCAACGTTGCTTGCGTCCCATCTGCGTGGTACTTTGAGATAATCTTCATCCATATTATCCCATGGTATTGATATTTGCGAAATATCATAAAGCAAGTTTTGAACCAATAAATGTATCGGCAACATTGGTAGGAAAGGTAGGAAAGCACTTGCTGCCAATACACTGAACATATTACCGAAGTTCGAGCTTACAGTCATTTTTATATATTTTATAATATTACCAAAAGTCTTACGTCCTTCAATAACGCCTTCTTCCAATACTGTAAGGCTCTTTTCCAGCAGTATGATGTCTGCCGACTCTTTGGCTATATCGACAGCAGTGTCAACCGAAATGCCAACATCTGCTTCCCTTAAAGCAGCAGCGTCATTAATTCCATCTCCCATGTATCCTACGGTATGGCCTTTACTTTGAAGCATCTTGATAATTCTTGACTTCTGTAATGGTGACAGTTTGGCAAAAATCGTAGTATTTTCGGCTGCTTCAGCTAATTCTTCATCTACCATGCTGTCAATTTGGCTTCCAAGTAGTATATTTTCAATAGGCAAACCAACTTCCCTGCATATTTTCTTTGTAACGATTTCATTATCTCCTGTTAGAATTTTCACTTTCACGCCGTATTCGTTTAGTGCCTTGATTGCAGAAGCTGCCGTTTCCTTTGGCGGGTCAAGGAAACCAATGTATCCCATCAATACCATTTCACTTTCATCTTTTACACTAAAGACTCCTTCATGAGGGACGTTATTCTTTTGAGCTACGGCAAGAACTCTCATTCCTTCTTTGTTCAGCTGCTTTACCATTTCCTTTACTTCTTTACGAATATCATCAGTCAAGGGAACCACTTCGCCCCTGTATTCGGTATAGGTGCAGATGGAAAGCATTTCTTCTACAGCACCTTTTGTAACAAGCTGCCTTTTGTCACTTCCGTTTTGCAGTACTACCGACATTCTGCGTCTTGTAAAATCAAAAGGAATTTCATCTACTTTTCTATAGATTTTCTCCAAATTTTCAAAGCCTTTTTTAGCCCCGAACTCCAATATAGCGACATCCATCAGGTTTTTTAACCCAGTCTGATAATAACTGTTGAGGTAAGCGTGTCTTAAAACCCTGTCATCCTCGTTTCCGTGGATATCAAGGTGACATTCAAGCACGATTTTATCCAGCGTCAGCGTACCTGTCTTATCGGTACAAAGGATATCCATTGCACCGAAATTCTGGATAGCATTCAGCCTTTTAACGACGGTTTTTCGTTTTGCCATGGCGACAGCACCTTTAGCAAGATTTGTTGTCACTATCATGGGCAGCATTTCAGGAGTAAGCCCTACAGCCACCGAGACAGCAAAAAGAAATGCATCCAGCCAGTTACCTTTTGTAAATCCATTGACTAAAAACACAATCGGAACCATGACAAACATAAAGCGGATTAAAAGCCAGCTAATGCTGTTAACACCCCTGTCAAAGCTCGTTAAAGCACGCTGTCCCACAAGTGATTTTGCCATTGAACCAAAATAGGTATCGTTGCCAGTAGAAAGGACGACAGCAACAGCCGAACCACTGACTACGTTTGTTCCCATAAAGCAAATATTATCAAGCTCTGAAAGGCTCATGCTTTTTTGCTGATTCACATTGCGTCTTAATGTGTCGTATTTTTCAACCGGCTCCGATTCTCCAGTCAACGATGATTGGCTAACAAACAGGTCTTTTGACGAAATAATCCTTACATCGGCAGGTATCATGTCCCCTGCTGCAAGATGGATAATATCCCCGGGTACAATCTCTGCCATTTCTATTTCCTGTTTTCCTGTGTCGCTGCGAACCACCGTAGCTGTTGTATGGACCATTGCTTTTAGTTTTTCTGCTTCTTTGTTTGAACGGTATTCCTGGATGAAACGAAGTAAACCGCTTATTGTTACCATAACTGTTATAACAATGACCGTCCTCCAACTTCTATCCTCGGGAGCAGCCAGTATTACATCCATTACAAGCGATACCCCTGCCAGAAAAATCAAAACTCCGATAAATGGATTAATGAACGCTTTTATTAGCTGAACAAACCAAGGATCTATTCTCTCATGAACTATTTGGTTTGTCCCATGCATTTCAAGACGCAACTCTGCTTCTACCGAATCTAAGCCCTCCTGCGTAGTATTTAATGTGGTAAAAACTTCTTTTATGTCCTGCATTGAAAAATCGGTAAGTCTATCTATTATCGTATTCGTCAATACATTCTTTTTATTTTTCTTCATTGTTCACACCTCCAAAAGACAATAACCAAATAAAGGTTGCCTACTCTGCTTTATTATTACAACCTCTGGAAAAAATATTTTCTGTTTTTAATAAAAGAATACTACAACAAAACTGTACTACAACAAAATACAGCTAACGGGCATTATACAGCAGCAACCATGACAGTGGAATGTACAAAAATGATTTGATTATTGATTGGAGATATATGTAATAAGACTTTAAAAAAGAAATGTTTATCCTCCCTCCGCATACATACTATGCTAAAGGGCCCAACCAGTGAAGAACGGACGCAGCCCAATAGCAAACACTATTTAATGTCATATTACATATACCTGTACTTCCACCATTCATACTATTACCACCATCGTCCATTCTTCTCACCTCCACAATTTTACAGACTAAAAAAACCTCTCAACGAATGAAAGGTTATTAAACACAAAACACTTACCTTCGTTGAGCTTTGGCACTATACAGCTTTGGAATATCTCACTCCAGCTGCATTAAGTAAAACCTTAATTCGGTAGTACCTGTTGACCCATTGGTGTCTCTCGACATTTCCGGGCAGCAGCGTGTATCTGTATAGGAGCCTCACCTAACATAAAATATTCAATTCTTTATCATAATACTCCTGTTTTTGTCTAAATGCAACTGTTTTTAGTTAAATTTTTTATTAATCATTCATATATCATTGCCATACTCTTAATAGGTATTGTTTTCTTTTCTTTGCTCATACAAACGATAACTGCTATCAGTATCAAAATCACCCCATATAAAAATCTATTATCACCATAAAAACACTTCGACTAGTTTGTGTCAAGTATTTGTTGGCACCTTTCTATTTACATAATCATCCATTTTTACATATTCATGTTTATACAAATATTTACTTCTATTTCGTCGATGTTGTATTTTTCTGCTATGGTAGCACCCCATAGTTTTTTAAATTTGGCTGCATTTTCAAATCCGGCACGGACAGTCTTGTTATATACTATATATCCTTCTTTTTGACCAGTTCTTCTTAACCATCCTTCGTAGGTTATGGCAAGTTTTATCTCTTTCTTTTTGCTTTTGCCTGTTTTGGACCTATCATCTCCCTGCATGTTAAGAAATAGGCCATCCGCTTCCTGGAACAGGACCTTTACTTCTCTTTCCCCTTGTAATTTGCCTTGTTCATACTTCTT
>JASEJQ010000086.1 GCA_030016635.1 Thermoanaerobacteraceae bacterium
TGATTGCTGCGTTTATTATAGTTTTGCTTGTTTCTCTTGTGGGATATATACTTTATAGGGGATATAGAGTTATAGACTGGCATTTTATTACTGCACCATCCGAAACTTTTAAAGCAGGGGGAGGTATAGGACCCCAAATTTTCAACTCATTACTGATGCTGATTATAACTATGCTTTTTACTGCACCGTTAGGCTTGGGCTGCGGTATATATTTGGCAGAGTACGCAAGACCAGGTAAAATTACCGATATAATAAGGCTCTGTATTGAAACACTTGCGTCGCTTCCCTCAATAGTAGTTGGATTATTCGGGCTCCTGGTTTTTGTTAATATGACTGGCTGGGGTTATACATTAATTGGTGGTGCGCTATCAGTAACTATATTAAATTTGCCTGTTATGACAAGAGTATGTGAGGATTCTATACGAAGTGCACCATATGAATTAAAAGAAGCCAGCTATGCACTGGGTGCTACGCAGTGGCAGTCTATTACAAGGGTAATATTGCCGGTAGCTTTGCCCGGAATAATTACGGGCATTATATTAACTTCTGGCAGAGTTTTTGGTGAAGCTGCAGCAATTATTTATACTGCTGGACTCAGTTCACCAAACCTGAATTTCAAAATATGGAATTTCTTTAATCCAAGATCACCTATAAATCTTATGAGGCCAGCTGAAACTCTTGCAGTGCATATATGGAAGGTAAATTCTGAGCATTTATTACCGGATACCCGTCAGATAGCCGATGGCTCAGCTGCCGTATTGGTTATAGCTGTTTTGATATTTAATTTCACAGCAAGATGGCTGGGCTCGCGCATACATGCGAGACTCAGTGGCAGAAAGGCATAGAACGCGGAGAGGAGGTTAATACATTTTGCTAAAATTTCATATACAAGATTTGAACCTTTATTATGGTGAATTGCATGCACTTAAAAAAGTAAACATGCAGGTTGAAGAAAACAGCGTTATGGCTTTAATAGGACCATCTGGCTGCGGAAAGTCTACATTTTTGAGGACTTTAAACCGTATGAATGACCTGATTGAAAATGTTAAAATTAGTGGCAAAGTGCTACTTGATAATGAAGATATATATAGCCCCAATGTTGATGTTATTGCGCTACGGAAGCGAATTGGAATGGTTTTTCAAAAACCCAATCCATTTCCAATGAGTGTCTATGAAAATGTAGCCTATGGCCCTAAAATACATGGCATTCGTTCAAAAGCAATGCTTGATGAGATTGTAGAAAAAAGCCTTATGTCAGCAGCCCTTTGGGATGAGGTTAACGGCAGACTTAAGGAATCCGCTTTGGGACTTTCTGGCGGCCAGCAGCAGAGGTTATGCATAGCCAGAACTTTAGCTGTAAACCCTGAAGTAATTTTGATGGATGAACCAACCTCTGCCCTTGATCCTATATCTACAGCAAAAATTGAAGAATTAATTGAGACATTAAAAGAAAAATATACTATAATAATAGTAACTCATAACATGCAGCAAGCAGGAAGGATCTCAGACTTTACTTCTTTCTTTTTAAATGGTGAAGTAATTGAATCAGGTCCAACAGAAAAACTGTTTTATAAACCAGAAGACAAACGTACAGAAGATTATATTACTGGTAGATTTGGTTAAAAGAGGGGGTGCTGATATGGTAGCCAGGTATCATTACGACGAAGAACTGGAAGATTTACATTTAAAAATTTTAAAACTGGGAAGTATGGTGGAGGAAGCAATTGATAAGTCAATAAGATCCCTTGTCGAACATAATATTAGTATGGCTGAAGAAGTAGTTAATAATGATGATGTTATTGATAACTTTGCACTGGAAATCGATGATGAGTGTGTCAGGATAATTGCCACGCAGCAGCCTCTGGCAAGGGACCTCAGGATTATTGTCGCCGGGCTAAAACTTGTTACAGATCTTGAGAGAATAGCTGATCATGCGGTAGATGTTGCCAGAACTACACAGAGGATTGCACATGAAAAATATATTAAGCCGTTAATAGATATCCCCAGAATGGCTGAAATGGTTAAAAAGATGGTTAAAGATTCTCTGGATGCTTACGTTACTACAGACTCCAATCGTGCTTTGGAAATTACAAAAGTGGATGATGAAATAGACGGTATATATAAACAAATGTTTAGAGAATTATTAACGTATATGATGGAAGACCCTAAAAATATTCCTCAAGCCACTCAGTTTTTATTTGTAGGGAGATTTCTTGAAAGAATTGCAGATCACGCTACTAATATCTGCGAATGGGTAATTTATATTGATAAAGGTATACATGAGGATCTTAATAAATAATATTTGCTTATAAAAAAATCCTGCATCATGAATTTATGATGCAGGATTTTTTTATAAGGTATTTCGCATAGAATATATTTTCATAAGGGTGGGCATTATAAAATCAAACGCAGAAAATTATGAGGTGATTGAATTGCCGCTGAGTTATATTATTTTAATGGTCGTATCTGTGCTTATACTAATTGGATTTGCACATAGAGTTCTTGATAGACTTGGTTTATCAGATACTGCAGCATTAGTTTTTATAATAGCAATTGTAGCAGGTTCATTTATACCGGATATTAGTATACATCCACTACTAAGTATAAATATAGGTGGAGCTGTCATTCCTGTCATACTGGCTGGCTATGTATTTTTCCAGGCTAATGATAACGCGGAAAAAGTTCGTTCAATTTTAGGGTGTACAATCTCTGGTATTGCTGTTTTTATGCTTGGTATTTATCTTCCAGATGAGCCTGCTTCAGTTATAATTGAACCAATGTATATATATGCTATTGCCTGTGGGTTGATTTCTTATATTATTGGAAGATCAAGGAAAGCTGCATTTATATCAGGCGAACTTGGTATTATAATTAGCGACTTAATACAATGGATAGTAAATATGGTGAGAGGAATACCAGGTACAATTCGCATGGGCGGTGCAGGGTTTATGGATGCTGTTATATTATCGCCTATAATTGCTGTTTTGTTGGTTGAAATAATAGGTGAAACCCGGGAAAAACTTCAGAGTGGAACTTCAAAAAATAAAGCACAGGAGACAAGATTTGCAAGTTCTCTATTTAATACTACCAGGGAGGCTGACCATAATGTTCATAGAAATAAAAAATAATAATTATTTATGGGCAGTGATGTTGTTATTAATACTATTGATAAATAGCATTACATCTCCTGCATATGCTGACGAATGGTATGGCGAATCAGAGAAATATTACTCAGTCTATATAGAAAACGAGGACAAGCCTTTATTTATGACAGCCTGGGAAATCGCTTTAAATGATGAATATTTGAGTTCGGATAATAAACTATATAGAATAACAAAAATAGACAGCAAGAACTATAAAGCCTATGCCAAACATATAAAAGATATAAAATTACCAGAAATAGATATTTCTGATATTAAGGAAACCACTGCCCAACAAGCGTCTAAAAAGATTGGTCTACTGTCAACACATAGTGATGAATCATACCTACCATCGGATGGTAAAGCATCTATAAATGGAAGGGGTGGTATTTACGATGTTGATGAGGCATTAAGAAAAAGTCTTGAAAATAACGGGATTGATGTAACATTAGATAAATCACTTTACCTGCCGCATGATGCAAAGGCATACTCAAGATCAAGAAGCGGTGTTTTAAACCTTGTGAAAGATGGGGCAGAAGCTATCTTTGACATTCATCGTGATGCTGTTCCACCAGAAGAATACGTACGTGAAATAGATGGTAAAAATGCTGCTGGGATACGTATAGTAATCGGCAGGGCAAATCCTAATAAAGATGTAAATGCCAACCTTGCATATAAAATGAAAGCAGTGGGAGATAAATTATATCCAGGCATGGTAAAAGACATCTTTTTTGGACATGGAAGCTATAATCAAGATATCGGACCTAATGTACTTCTACTTGAGTTTGGTACGCATACGATTCATAAAGAACGTGCCGAAGTTTCAGCCACTATGTTTGCTGATGTAATTAGTAAGGCCCTATATGGCACAAATGAAAAAAAAGAAAAAACACCTATTGGATTGGTAAAATCCACTCCTGATCAAAGATCTGCATCCACCAAAAATATAATTATACTACTGGTAGTAACCGTGATAGGGATAGGTGGATTTGTGTTTTTGAGTATGGGTGGGAAAGAATGGAAAAGTAAAATTGGGAATTATTTTACTGGATATCTCGGTAAATTGAGGAAAAAATAATAAAAATTATCATAAGCGTTAAGCAGGCTACGACCTGCTCTTTTATTTTAATCAAATTTATTATATAATCGTAGTTTGAAGAGCAATAAAAAAGATAAGCGGAGGAAAAAATATAGTGGAAAGTAATGGCCTAAGAATTAGAGGTATTGAGGATGGCAGCATAGCACAAAAACTTGATATAAAAGCCGGAGACGTACTATTATCAATAAATAATGTGTTCATCAATGATATTATCGATTATTTATATAATTGTGCAGGCAATATGATATTTGTTACAGTAAAAAAACAAAGTGGGGAAATTCATCGGTATAAGATTCATAAAAAATATGATAAAACCTTAGGCATACTGTTTGAAGATACAATCGCTGATTGTCCTCGTCGTTGTCAAAATCGCTGTGCTTTTTGTTTTGTTGATCAAATGCCACAGGGCCTAAGGAAGAGCCTATATATTAAGGATGACGACTATAGATTATCATTCCTTGATGGTAATTTCATTACTCTAACTAATTTAAATCAGGATGACCTCGACCGAATTATAAAATATCGTTTAAGTCCTCTGTATGTTTCGGTACATGCTACAGATAAAGAAATAAGAAACTATTTACTTGGAAGAAATAAAAACGATCATGATGTAATTGAAATACTAAGACATTTGATAAAAAATAATATTAAAATCCATAGCCAGATTGTATTATGCCCCGGGATTAATGATGGAAATGTGCTTGAAAAAACCTTAGATGATCTAAGTAAGTTTTATCCTGATATTTTATCATGTGCTGTAGTACCGGTTGGACTTACTAAATTTAGAGATAGGCTTGCAAATCTTCACTCTTACAATCAAAAGTCTTCTGATGAGGTACTGAGTATTGTATCTCGCTGGAACCAAAAACTGAAAGATGCTATTGGGACAAATTTTGTATTCCCTTCGGATGAGTTTTTGGTAATTTCAAACAGAGATATACCTGAATCTGATTATTACGAAGGATATCCACAGTTGGAAAATGGTGTTGGCATGTTCAGAAAATTTATAGATGAAGTTCATTTAGTAAAACCCGAGAAATTGTCAATACGTAAAAAAATTTGTATTATAACTTCAGAAGCAGCTTATAAAACAATATATATGTTGCTGAATGAATATTTTGATATTAATGGCAACATAGTATTAAAAGCTGTAAAAAACAATTTTTGGGGTGGCAATGTAAATGTAGCTGGTCTTATTACAGCTACGGACATTATGGAACAATT
>JASEJQ010000087.1 GCA_030016635.1 Thermoanaerobacteraceae bacterium
TTTTTCAATGGCACCATATATAGTTTTGGAGCTTTCTTTTAAAATTATCACTGGTGGAGTAGCCGGTTGCTGACCGCTTGACTGCCCACTCGAAGCCATAACTTTGGGTATAGATAATGTTACTGAATAATCTGCCCCTTCTTTGTCTATACCAATCATTCCGACAAAAAATCTCTTATCGATGTCCACCATATCCCAGCAGCCGGAGATGCTGAGCATTGATATCAGCAAAAGTGCTATAAATAAACTATTTTTCATGTTTAATTCCTTCCTTTTATAGATGACATGATAAGCAGCAACAGAGGAATTACAAAACTGCATAGTATACCAATAATGCTTGAGACGTTTATCCAATTTATTACTCCAAGTACATTATCGGGCTGGAGTGACAGAATGTATATAATAGGCAATAATATAAATATATAAAGCCTATAATTTTTAGAATATAATAGATCAGATAATGTTAGTGAACCTGCCAGATAAAAGCCACATAAAGTGGTAAACATAGTTATTATCCAGATAGACATTGCTAATATTCCCATCCTTTCTAACATGCGGCCAGGTCCGGAAATACTCATCATCAGTGACATGCTTGGCCATATAGATATACTTGTTTTAGCCAGGCCCAGTGATGATACAACTATGATTACAATATAAAGATAGACTGCTGTTGTCACGGATAATGATATACCTATAATACGAAAGCCGTGTTTTCTGTCAGTTATATATGGAGAGACTATAAGCAGTATTTCAAATCCGAGAAAACTGAAAATAGTTTGATATATTCCCTCTAAGAGTTTATTTAATGGCGTGCGCAGCAGTGGCAAAAGCTCAGTAAAATCCGCATTTGGTATGGCAATCAAATGTATGAAGAATATGGCAAACAATGATATGGGCACTAATATTTCTGATGTCCTTGCAGTAGGTTCTATTCCGGAGAGTATAAGATATATAGTGAGAAGCATCATCGTAATTATAAAAAACTCTTCAGGGGTTTTAACAAATATATATGTAGTCAAAACATCAGCAAATATCCTGAGTATTACCGATGATATAAAAACAAAGTAAACAACATATATAGTCCCGAACACACTGCCAACTATGGGTCCAAACATGCTCCTCATATACCCTATAAATGAACTTTTGTCCATTTTATTTGATAGAGCAGCTACGGGGATAGCCATTAAAAAAGATGCTATTCCACCTAATAATACAGTAATCCAGCCATCAGGTCCTGCAACCCTTGAAACATTACCTGGCAGGCTGAGAATGCCGGTTCCAATGATTATTGATATTACAAATATAGTAGTCTGGGAAGGTGTTATATTATCATTATTTGTTTGCATCTTTTATTCACCTTTATTTTCCCTGTTATAGGGATTTTTCAGCCTCTTTTTATTAACTGGCATTGTATACTTAGGACGTTCTGTTAGAAAATGTAAAGGCGCTCTGTATAAAGTGTCTCTTGCTTCGATAGATTTAAAATTAATAAAAGGTGAAAGGTAGTTTACACCTACACTCTTTAATCTGACAAGATGTACTATAAGGGCAATTAACCCTATCAGAACACCATATAATCCAGCTATTGATGATAGAAGGAGGAAGATAAAAGCTAATAGCCTGAACCCTATAGCAAGACTGAAATTTGGTATTACAAAAGATGATATGGCATTTAGAGAAACAATTATCACCATAATAGGACTTGCAACGCCTGCCCGGACAGCAGCCTCTCCCAGAACTATGCTCCCCACGATGCCTATTGTCTGTCCAAACGGTGCCGGGAGTCTTATGCCTGCCTCACGCAGGACCTCAAGAGTAAGAAGCATCATTAATGCTTCTATAGGGGATGAAAATGGTACGCCCTCCCGTGTGGCAGCTATAGAAAAGGCAAGGTCAGTCGGCAGCATATCCGGGTGAAATGCAGTAACGGAGACATATAGTGCAGGCATATCAATAGCTATAAGGATAGCAATAAATCTTAATACCCTTAAAAATGTTGATATCTGCCATCCTTCTGTATAATCATCCATAGACTGGAAAAGGCTAAAAAAGGTTGTGGGTGCTATAAGAACATATGGTGTGTTGTCTGTTATAATTATTATATTTCCTTCCAGCAATGAAGCGCATGCCGTATCAGGCCTTTCCGTCCGTTTGAACTGCGGGAAAGGCGAAAGCCAATTGTCGGCAATAAGTTGCTCGATATAACCACTTTCCAGTATTCCATCTATATCAATTTTTTTTATTCTACCTTCGAGCTCCTCGATAATTTTAGGATTGACTATTCCTTCAACAAACATAATACCAACTGTTGTATTTGTGTATCTTCCAATTTTATACACTTTCAGTTTCAATGCAGTATCCTTTATTCTTCTGCGTATTAGAGACACATTTGTACCGAATGCCTCTGTGAAACCATCATGAGAGCCTCGTAAAGCCATTTCTGTAGCAGGTTCCTCAATAGCTCTTTTTTCCCAACCGATTGAATAAATTATCAGGCATTTACCTAATTTATCCATTAACAAAGCACTATTTCCGCATAGAATAGAGTATATAACTTTTTCGAAATCATCTGTTTCATCAACGTGAGATGCTGTTATTAGCCTTTCTTTTATCCGACTAAAGAGCTGCTTTCCCCCGTTATATTCCAGCTCATCATGTTTGGAAATGCTCATGAGTGATTCCATTATGCTTTCGTTGATCAGGCTCTTATCAATCATATTGTCTATGTAGATAAGCGCCAACTTATGATTGGGAGTATGACCATTATCAATGTAAAATTCCCTGATTACAATATCATAACAGTCCTTAAACCTATCTTTTATAAGTAACAGGTTTTGTTCAAGATCTTTGCTCATTGTTTGTATTTCTCTTTTATCAAGTTTTTCTATCTGTCCTTTATCATCGAGACCTTCTATGGATTTGTGAAACGTCCTCTTCATTTTAAATCCTCTCTTAAAAATAGTTCGTATGATGGAAATTTATAAAAATATTTTTCCACACTTCATAAAAAATATGACAATCTTTTTTTAATAGATGCAAGTAAAAACCATGTCACTAATTCTTTCTTGATTCATAAAATAGATAGGGAATTTAGATTCAATCATAAAGGAGGTCAGGATATGGTTAAAAGAGTTTTCCCTGGCGGGAACACAGCTTATGGTTTTTATTCTTTCTATGATTACATAATAGAGCCTGATGCTACGAGGATTATGATAATTAAAGGCGGACCGGGAGTCGGTAAGTCAACTTTTATGAAAAAAATAGGTGATGAACTCATGAATAGAGGATTTGATGTGGAGTTCCATCACTGCTCAGGTGATAATAACTCTATTGACGGACTGGTAATTCCGTCTATTAAGGTTGCGATGATAGATGGAACGGCACCGCATATAGTTGACCCAAAAAATCCAGGGGCTGTGGATGAGATTATTCATCTTGGGGATTACTGGGACGAGAAGGGTATGCGTGAGGTTAAGGAAGAGATAATCAGGGCCAATAAAGAGGTGGGGCGCCTGTTTAGAAAGGGTTATTCTTATCTTGCCGCACTTAATAGTGTTATTAACGATTTTATAAATATTAATAATAGCTTAATGGATTTTAGCAAGATAGACAGGGTCACTCTTGAATTGATGGATCATATTAAAGGACAACTGGATAAACAGGGTAAGGTGAGACACTTATTTGGAAGCGCTATCACGCCTGAAGGTGTAGTTGATTATTTAGAGACAGTAGTGGGGCCAATGGAGGATATCTATGTAATAAAAGGAGAGCCAGGGACAGGTAAAAGTACCCTGCTTAAGAGGCTGACTGAAATTGTGCTGATGCGTGGATACTATGTAGAGGTATATCATGACCATCTTAATCCAGATAAATATGCCCATGTAGTCATCCCGGAAATCAATACGGCATTTACTACCAGCGATAAGTTTGAGAAGCAAGCCGTAAAAACATATGACTTTAATGTGTATATGAACAAGGGACAGTATGAGGAAAAAGCTGAGGATGAGGTTATTATGGATATACTGCTTAAGAAAGCAGTAAAATATATAAACAAAGCCAAAAAGACTCATGATTATATGGAGACATTCTATATTCCCAACATGCATTTTGAGCAGATAAATGAGGTAAGGGAGAATACCTTAAACAGAATACTTAAATATGTTGGAGAGTTTGAGGGATAGGGGGGTGAAAGATTCACCCCTCCTTTTGTGTCCGGTTATATTATAAAACGCCAGAGATTTGAAGTGGTATAATATTATCATAGATGAAGTTAATAAGGGAGATGACTATAATGTATATTGATTTTCATTGTGATACTCTTATGGATGTGGCTGATGGTAAGAGGAGGCTTATTAACCGGGGAGAAGGACACCTGGATCTACCACGTTTGAAGGAAGCAGGGGCTTTGATGCAGGTGTTTGCCTGCTTTGTTGAAGACGTGTATGTGAAAAAAGAGGCTGTAAACAGGACATTGGCAATGATTGACAGTTTTTATAACGAGGTGGATGATAGCAATGGTCAGCTGAGGCCGGTATTTAGTTATGAGGACATGGAGTATATTAAGAACACAGATGAAGTGGGTGGGCTTCTTTCAATAGAGGGTGGAGAAGCTCTGGAAGGCAGTCTTTACATATTGAGGAGTTTTTACAGACTTGGTGTCAGGGCTATTACACTGACATGGAGCAGGAGAAATGAACTGGGAGATGGTATTGGGGAGGATTCGGGAAGCGGTTTGACTTCCTTTGGAAAGAGCGTTGTGAGAGAGATGGATCGATTGGGTATGATTGTGGATGTATCTCACCTGAATGAGAAGGGTTTCTGGGATGTTATTGATATCAGCAGTGCACCGGTGATAGCATCTCATTCAGACTGCAAAGGGCTTTGCGCCCATCGGAGAAATCTTACTGATGAGCAGATAAAGGCTATTGCATCTACTGGTGGCGTTATAGGTATAAATTTTGCTGCTGAATTTTTAAGCAGTGGCCAGGCCGGTATGGAAGACATTATAAGGCACATCGACCATATCGTGGATGTGGCAGGAATAGATTATGTAGGTTTCGGCTCTGATTTTGATGGATGCACCATACCTGAGGACATGAACGGTGTATCTGATATGCCTGTTATAAATCAAAAATTGCTCAATAAGGGATACAGCCCTGAAGATATAGAAAAGATATCCTATAAAAACTGGGAAAGAGTGATAAAAAAAGTCCTTGGATAACCAAGGACTTTAAAGGTTTATATTAAAGGGGGAGTCAAATCTTTTGACCACACTATATTATAAACATATTGGATTTATTTATCAAGTACTTCTACCAAAATAGTTAATGATTGTACAGTAAGAACCTTTATGAATAATGATATGCAACATTAAATGCAACCTTAAAGCGAGTCTATGATACTCTAAATAATTGGCAAATGTAGCCGGCTCATCTGGCATGGACGC
>JASEJQ010000088.1 GCA_030016635.1 Thermoanaerobacteraceae bacterium
GCAGTAGCCATTTTTATATGTGTATACACCCACGTTGGTATTCCCGGGTATATAATAGCTATGGCCGTTTATCTTTATCATATCCATAAGGACCACCCCCAAAAACGTCTTATCAAAATTATATCATAGAAAATACATTTTACTTATATTTCTAATATGCAAGGTCCATATCCACATATCAGCAGGATTCTCGCACCTTAGATTCGCTCTGATACAATTATCAAAGTTTGACCATATTATATAGCAATTAAATTACTCTCTTATTAATTGTCGAAATTTATGATTATTCTATATTGACATTCATTATCTGCAAGAAAAGACGGATAGCATAAGCTGGGTTAATATAGATAACACCGAAGCCGGTTATATGGCGGCTTCCTACCTGTATTCCAGAGGATATAGGAAAATTGCCTTCGAAGGCATTGACGAGAATAAGATATTTGCCATTGACAGATACAGAGGATATCTTAAATTCATCCATGAGATTGGCTCACAGCCATTAACCCCCGACAAATTTTACAATACCGCAGATGCTATTATATGCCTGGATAACATGTATGTCTTCAAGGTACTTCAAAACTGCAAACAGCTTGGCAAAAACATACCTGAAGAGATAGGCATAATAACCTTTGACGATTATCCTTTAGCCGAATATCTTGAACCCACAATTACAAATATAGATATAGACCTTTTCACTCTTGGAATTGAGGTGGGTAAAGAAATCCTCAGGAAGGTGAAAGAAAAAGACGGTTTACTCGCTTTTTACACAATTTCTTCCCGCACCTTTTGCTTCATACAGCATGTTGTCTACACGAAGAAGAACTGTATCAATAGTATCAGTATCCCTATATTCCGTCACACCAAAGCTTGCAGTCACATGTCCCACTTCAGGTAGGCTCATCATACTAATATGTTTCCTAAGCTCTTCAGCCAGTCCAACTGCATCGCTTAGAGAGGTTTCCGGCAATAGGGTTATAAATTCTTCTCCTCCCCAACGTGCAAAACAATCTGTCTTGCGTATCCTTCCTTTTACTGTATCGGCAACTTTTTTAAGAACCATATCCCCCGCAGCATGACCGAAACGGTCATTCACGCTCTTGAAGTGATCTAGGTCAAACATAATAAGCGAAAACGGCTTTTTATTTCTTTTTGTTCGCTCTATTTCTTGTTCCAGCATCTGCATGAAAAAACGCCGGTTATAAATATTTGTAAGGGGATCAGTAATGGACTGGCGATAAAGCAATTCTTCAAATTTTTTGCGTTCGCTTATGTCACGAATTATACCTATTGCATACCATGCATCTTTATCTCTTACGGCAGAAAGTGAAAGTTCTACATCAATTTCATAACCGTCTTTATGCCTCGCTTTCATTTCAATCATTCTACCCACAGCATTTCCTTTACCGCTTAACCGGAATTTTTTAAATGCCTCTCTATACGCTTCATACAGTCGCTCGTCCTGTATCATAAATGCGTGTAAGTCTTTTCCTATTATCTCTTCTTTTGAATATCCAAGTATACGTTCCGCCGCAGGATTCCAAAAAGTTACATTACCGTTATCGTCAATCATGATAATGGCATCTCCTGCATACTCAGTTATAGTACTTAAAATTTCATTCTTTTCTTTTAAGTCTCTTTCCATTCTTCTACGCTCTGTTATATCAATAACAAGCGCTACATATACTTTTTCTTCCATAAATTCTTCAAGTTCAATATGAACTTCTACAGGATACAAAGAACCGTCTTTTCTTCGATGCGTTGTATCAAAAATGATTTTCTTCTGTTCTCCATTGGAAAGCGGCTCGAGAAGTTTTTTAAAACTTTGCAAAGTAAACTCTGGTTTTAAGTCAACAGGAGTCATTTCTTTGAGCTCTTCTTCAGTATATCCTAAATTTCCCTTTGCTCCACGGTTTACGGCAATGAATTTTAATGTTTGTGGGTGAAATATGTAAATTTCATTCAGTGAGTTTTCAAAAAAGTGCCTGTAAAATTCAAGCTCTTCTTTAGCTTTCCATTGCTCGGTAATGTCAAAGATAATTAAATACATCAAGGTCTTCCCTTGATAAGTCAAAGAAGATGAATATACCTCTGCCATCCGTTCTTCTCCATTAGCCAATCGTTGGAAGCAAATGCATGGACTGCAGCCTTTCCTTAAAGCTTCTGAACACTTTTGGTCACCACTTATGGTAGAAACACCAACAACAGCTTCTATGTCCATCTGCAGCATAGTTTCTTTGGAATAACCGTAGAAATGACAGGCAGCTTTGTTAGCATCAATAATGCGTCCCGATTGCGGGTCAATAAGCAGCATTATTACATCATGATTCTCAAACATACTGTGGAACAAAGCCTCATTCTGTTTTAACAGCATCTTTGCTTCGTGGAACTTAAAAGCCATTTCTATTTGAGATATAAGTACATATTCGTCTACACCCTTAAGAACATAGCCATAAGCTGAAACTGACCTTACTTTTCCCATTATTTCTTTACTGGCATTAGCAGTTAAAAATAAAACCGGAATATCTTTATGCTGCTGAATTATTTGCGCCGCATCTATCCCGTCGATTGTCCCTCCAAGCTCTATGTCCATAAGAATTAAATCGGTACTTTGATCACTACGTACCTTTTCTACAGCTTTTTCTCCTGTTAAGACTATTTCAGTTTTGTATCCGTATTTACTTAAAATATCTGCTGTTATTTGTGCGTTAAGTTTGCTATCTTCTACAATCAGGATTTTCTTTGGAAAAGCAGTATTCATCAGTTAATGCCTCCAATTAACTCAATTTTAGCAGGTATAATTATATGTACCTTATAAAAACGTTCTGCTGTATTTTCGGAAAATTGCTCAAGACTTTTATTTTCCGAAATATTATTATACTATTTTTACTTAAAAACACAATAAAAATTTTCCTGTCATAATATAATTTATACGATATTTTTCCATCAAAAAGTTTGCAGTTCTCTGTACTGTATTATAGTCGGTTAGTTCCATAACTGCATAATTGTAATAAGTAAATTAAACCATTCAGTTAAAAGGGTTCCTTCCTCTAATCGCTCTTTACAACTTCCTGCTGTTGAAAGATCCGGTGTAAATGTCCAGGGAGTGATATAGGTGCTGCAGTTTAAGTTTTAGCAGTTTTGCATACCTGTCTTGATGATTGAAAGTACCCAAGTTGATTTTATGCGGGTTTGAAGTGGGTGAAATGGAATTTTTGGGCTGCAACTGTCAAAGTCGGGTGGCTCTTTCTATTTTTCTCACTAAGTGATCTTCGGGGACCAATTGGTCTATTGATACTATTTCAATTTGTGTTCTGCTATTGTCTTTCTTCTTAGTTAACACTTTTACCACCTTTTCTTTTGTTTAATTTGCTATGCTATAAAAATTAAGGAATCTCCTTTATTATAAGGGACTCCTTAGACTTCGTCTACAGTCTGAAGCCGCCAAAACTTATGGCAGCTTCTATCTACTAAGATCATTTAGACAACATGAACATTTTAACTTTGAACCTTTATTTAAGATATTTTTTAGGAATTATTTCTGGTATTTTTTGTTCAAATTTTCCTCTGAATATTTCTTCTTTCATCATTAAGTGTGAATCTAAATCATGAAAACTAAATGCACCTGTTGCAAGTGCAAAATGCACACTCTGATTTATTCCAACACTTGACTCCGACATGCAACCTATCATGAGCTGTAAATTTGCAGCTTTAGCCATCTCAACAATTGCTAAAGCATCTGAAATACCCGACTTCATAAGCTTTATATTTATGTAGTCTACTGCTTCTTCTTTTATAAGCCTAAGTACATCATATTTAGTACGTGCACTTTCATCTGCTGCTACAGGAAATGGAGAATTAAACCTAACAAATTTTAAGCCATCTATATCATTTGCTAGAACAGGTTGTTCAAATACTGATATGTCAATTCCCATATTGTATACCTTTTTGACAAATTCAATTGCTTGTTTAGGAGTATACCCCATATTTGCATCAACAATATATTTTGCTCCTTTTGTTACCTCAAAAATCGCTTCCATAACTTCAATATCTTCTGCTAAGTTTTCACCAACCTTGATTTTTATAACCCTAAAGCCCTCATTATATATAGATTTTGCTTCCTCTATACGATTCTTAAAACTATCTATTCCTACTGTTTTATCCGTTTCAATTTTATCCTTTGCACCACCCAATATCTGATAAACAGGAATTCCTATTTCTTCTGAAAAAGCATCAAGCACTGCATATTGAACAGCTGCCTTTAAACTTGGAGTTGCAAACATCTTATCCGTAATATCAAAAATTTTTCTATAGTTTTTAACGTCTATTCCTGTGATTGTTTCTTTCACAAAATTTTCAAATTGTAATAAAGCTTCTATTCTCTCTCCATTAACTCTAAATGAAGGTGATGCTTCTCCATACCCTTTTGCACCACTATCAAGGGTTACTTCTACCTCAATGTTTGTTGCCTCTGATGAAATGCTCCCAACGATATGAAATGGTTTATGGAAATTATAACTTTTAAGTGTAAATTTTATATCAACTATCTTTCCCATTTTCTCTACCTCCGTATTTCTTTAAAATCTAAAACTTGAATCTCATATTTAAAATCATAAATATTTTTATACTCTGTTTCTGCTTCACCAACCTGGTTATCATAAGGATCATTACGCCAGAATACTTTCTTAGGTGCAAAGTCTTTCATAAAATCAGAATTTGCCACCATTCTAAATGCATCAAGATTACCAAAATAGAATTCTCTTAATTCTTGATTGTTTTTATAACGTCCACCAAAAGATAGATCGGCAGGAAGCCATCCATAAGGTGGTATAAAGAATAATGTCCAATCATGCGGTGACGCTAGGAATGGGGTTATATACCAGCCTGATTGCCATCTAGCAGGAATACCTACAATCCTGCAAAGAGTTATAAATAACAACGCTTGAAATCCACAGTCTCCTTTTAAATTACATGCAACAAATTCAGGAATATTTTCATATAATGCATAAGGATGTACATAAGAGTAGTTAACATTTAAGGTTATCCAATCATATATCTTCTTTGCTTTTAAATATGGATTTTTCTCATCTCCTACTATTTCTTTAGCAAG
>JASEJQ010000089.1 GCA_030016635.1 Thermoanaerobacteraceae bacterium
CCAATCATAGGTAATTTGTTAGAATTTACCTTTGTTAAAAACAAAGGAGCAGCCTTTGGAATACTTCAAAATCAAACTGTATTTTTTATAATAATTACACTGATGGTTTCCGTTGCCCTGATATATCTATTGATAAGTGTACCAGGCCAGTTCTATATAAAACTTTCACTTTCGTTCATATTTGGCGGTGCCCTGGGAAATCTTATAGATAGGATAAGATTGGGTTATGTAATTGATTTTATACATATAAGCCACTGGCCTGTATTTAATATAGCAGACATGTTTATTGTTTTTGGTTCAATTATATTGGCTATATTTATATTTATTAGTGAAAAGAAGTAAGGTGCAGGTATGATTATAAAATCGTATGAAGATGGCATAAGATTGGATCAATTTTTAACCACTAAGACTGATTTTAGCAGGTCATATTTGCAAAAATTAATTAAAGAAAAACGTGTAAAAATAAATAATAAAATGGCAAAAGCAAGCCAGAAAGTTAAATTCGGAGATGTGATAAACATAGAATTACCACCAGTTCAAACAATAGAAACAAAACCTGAAGATATCCCTCTTAATATTGTATATGAAGATGATGATCTAATAATTGTCAATAAACCCAAGAATATGGTTGTTCACCCGGCACCTGGTAATTATACAGGGACTCTGGTAAACGCTTTGTTGTTTTCTCAAAGAAATCTTTCAACAATAAATGGCGTTATAAGACCTGGAATAGTACATAGATTGGACAAGGATACCTCGGGTCTTTTAATCATCGCAAAGAATGATAAAACTCATAAGGAATTAGCAGAACAACTTAAAAATCATCAGGTCGATAAGATTTATCTTACTCTGGTAAATGGTATTATAAAAAATGATACTGATATCATACAAACTCCAATAGGTCGTAATCCAAAAGACAGAAAAAAAATGGCTGTTGTGGAAAATGGCAAAGAGGCTATAACAAAATACAATGTGATTGAAAGACTAAATAAATATACTTTTTTAGAGGTTAATATAAAGACGGGTAGAACTCATCAAATAAGGGTACACATGGCATATATTGGTCATTCTATTGTAGGAGATACCCTTTATGGCAATAAAAACAATGAATTTGGGATTACAGGACAGCTTCTTCATGCTTATTCATTAGTTTTTATTCATCCCAGTACTGGGGAATATATGAAATTTGTTGCACCGTTGCCTGATTATTTTATTGATATACTAAAAAGACTTGGTTCAAAAAATTTTAGTAGGTTTAGTAAATAATTTAAAATCCCTATAGAATTTTGATTGTTTTTATGTTATTATGATAATGTAAATTTTTTGTATGGGGGATGAAATATTATGATAATTGGTGTACCAAAGGAAATTAAGGCTGAAGAAAACAGAGTGGCCATTACTCCTGCAGGCGTGAAAGCGTTTACCAGCGCTGGACATAAGGTATATATTGAGAAATCTGCAGGTGTAGGAAGCGGTTTTACAGATGAAGAATATGTTAAAGCCGGCGCAGAAATTTTAAGTACTGCTAAAGAGGTTTTTGACAGAGCAGAAATGATAATTAAAGTAAAAGAGCCACAGCCTGTAGAGTATGATTATATTCATGAGGGACAGGTGCTATTTACTTATCTGCATCTGGCACCAGATCCAGAGCAAACCAAAGCTTTACTTGAAAAGAAAATAGTTGGTATTGCCTATGAGACCGTGCAACTTGATAATGGTGCACTACCACTATTATCTCCTATGAGTGAGATAGCAGGTAGAATGTCAGTACAGGTTGGTGCATGGCTACTTGAAAAAGTTAATGGTGGCCGCGGAATTTTACTTGGAGGGGTACCAGGAGTAGAGCAGGGTAACATTACTATAGTTGGAGGCGGTAATGTTGGTACAAATGCTGCCAAAATAGCTGTAGGAATGGGTGCCAGGGTTACTGTACTTGATGTCAACACATCCAGGCTGGCATACCTTGACGACATATTTGGCGGTAGAATTACTACTCTTGTATCCAATGAATATAATATTGAAGAATCAGTTAGGAATGCTGATCTTGTGGTTGGTGCAGTACTGATTCCAGGTAGCAAAGCTCCTAAATTGGTAACAGAAAAAATGGTCAAACAAATGAAGCCAGGTTCTGCTATAGTTGATGTAGCAATAGACCAGGGTGGCTCCGTAGAAACAATAGATAGGATCACTACTCATGCAAATCCATACTTTATTAAGTATGATGTAGTGCATTATTCAGTCGCTAATATGCCAGGAGCTGTGCCACGTACATCTACCCTTGCTTTGACAAATGCTACTTTGAAATATGCTCTTGATCTTGCTAATAAAGGTTATGTAAAAGCTTTAAAAGATAATAAAGCTTTAATGAGAGGTTTGAATGTTTACCTTGGCAAGGTAACATATAAGGGAGTTGCCGATTCGCTCGGTTATGAGTATGTTGACCCTGATACTCTCTTCTAAGATAGAAACTTTATAATTAGTCAAGTATAGTATAAATACCCTCCTTTCTGGTTAATCTAACCTTAGAAGGAGGGTTTATTTATGAAAAGATTTTATGTAATTCTATTGATTATTGCTTTAATATCTTTTGGTGACATTAATTATGGTTTTGCGTTTGGAGAAGAAAACAATAACGAAAATATGCCGTTTGATGTTAATGCAAAATCAGCAATTTTGATTGACTCTGATACCGGAACTATATTGTATGGAAAAAATGTGCACGAAAAGTTACCTCCAGCCAGTGTAACCAAGGTAATGACACTGTATTTAATTATGGAAGCTGTTGACTCAGGTAAGATCAAACTAAACGATATGTTGAGGGTAAGTGAACATGCCAGTAGTATGGGTGGGTCTCAGATTTATTTAGCCCCTGGAGAAGAGATGACTGCGGAAGACTTAATAAAAGCAGTAACAATAGCCTCTGCAAATGATGCAGCAGTTGCCCTCGCAGAATACATAGCAGGTAGTGAACAGTTGTTTGTGGATATGATGAATGATACTGCACAAAAATTGGGGCTTAATGGTACGCATTTTGTAAACGCAACAGGATTGCCTGCCGATAACCATTATACCTCAGTTTATGATACTGCTATTATTTCAATGAAATTAATTAATGACCATCCGTCTATACTAAAATATACCTCAATATGGATGGATACATTGAGAGATGGTAAATTTGGTCTTGCAAATACCAACAAACTAATTAGAACATATGGAGCAGATGGTTTAAAAACAGGTTCTACGGATGAAGCAAAGTATTGTTTATCAGCAACTAAGAAGATAGATGATACGCGTCTTATTGCTGTTATTTTTGGAGCTCCAGATTCAAAGACCAGATTTAATGAAACAATTAAGTTACTGGATTATGGTTTTGCTAATTATGAAACATATAATTTGTTCAAAAAAAATGAGTTGATTGGTAATCTCACTGTAGAGAAAGGAAATGTTGATATCTACGAGGTTAAGGTACCCGAGAACATATCTGTCCTAATAAAAAAAGGTGAAAAAAATAATATAACCAAGACCGTTGAATTGACTGATAAAATAAAGGCACCGGTTAAATCTGGGGATATTATTGGCAAAATAATCGTAAAAAATGGAGAAAATGTCATTAAAGAAATTCCGTTGGAGGTAACAAGTGATATACCTAAGGCATCTATCTTGAATATAACAAAAAAAATATATAAGGCATGGTTGAATTTTTAAGAGGCAAATGCCTCTTTTTTTTAAAATATAAGGAGGAAAATTTTGTTAAATATAGAATATAAATATGGGGGCGATTATATGGATTTTAAAATTGAAAGAGATAATAATTGTTTAATAGTTAGCCTGGAGGGAGAAGTTGATCATCACAATTCAGAAATCATTAAGGATAAGATTGATGATGGTATCATTAAATATCATGCCAGAAATTTAATACTGGATTTCAGCAGTGTGGATTTTATGGATAGTTCCGGAATAGGGTTAATATTGGGAAGATATAAAAAAATAAGTGCTCTTGATGGTAATATTTATATAGTTGACAATGAAAAGCTTAAAAGAATTCTGGAAATGTCAGGAATTTATAAAATAATAAAGATTTTTGATAGCCTGGATAAGGCAAGAGAATATGCCGGGAGGTAATTTCAATGAATAATAAGATGCATCTAGAATTTCCAAGTTATTCTCAAAATGAATCCTTTGCGAGAATGGTTATATCAGCTTTTGTAGCACCTATGGACCCTACAATAGAAGAGCTTTCGGATATTAAAACAGCAGTATCAGAGGCTGTTACAAATGCTATAATACACGGATATGAAAATGACATAGGAACAGTATACATGGATGCAGAAATTAATGAGAACAAATTAATGGTAATCATTAAAGATAACGGAAAAGGGATAGAAGATGTAAATAAGGCCAGACAACCTTTATTTACATCCAGACCTGATTTGGATAGATCTGGAATGGGGTTTACGATTATGGAAACATTCATGGATTCTTTAGATATTATATCTAACCCTGGTGAAGGAACTACTGTGATTATGTCAAAGTTCATAAATACCAAAAAATAACTGGTGATAAAAATGGAAAATAATAATATAGAACTTATAAAAAAAGCTCAAAGCGGTGATAAAGAAGCTCAGGAACAGTTGATAAAGAATAACATAGGGTTAATAAAAAGCATTATTAAAAGGTTTCTTGGAAGAGGCTATGATGAAGAAGATTTATTTCAGATTGGCAGCATAGGTCTTTTAAAAGCCATAAAACGCTTTGACGAAAAATTTGATGTAAAATTTTCAACATATGCAGTTCCTATGATTATCGGTGAGATAAAAAGATTTTTAAGAGATGATAATATTATAAAAGTAAGCCGTTCTACAAAGGAGAAATTTCTGAAAGCAAAATTTGCAATGGAAGAACTGGAATATAAACTGGGCAGAGAACCCACGATAAACGAATTGGCCGACCATTTGGGTATGGATGTTGAGGAACTGGTATTAGTGCTTAAT
>JASEJQ010000008.1 GCA_030016635.1 Thermoanaerobacteraceae bacterium
GCGTTGTAAATCTTACCATGAGTAGTCTATTTTCGTGTTAAGGTTGCATTTGATGTTACATATCATTCTCAACATGGTTCTTACACCTAAATCAAATATAATTATACTTTAATTTCATTAAATTGTAATTATATTCTGTCTTTTTATGTTCATTATATCACACTACATGCAGAAAAAATTAAAAAAAGTTAAATTTTTCGTATTTATTATTAGATGCGACTATCACGAAATGGAATTAGAAGGTTTTAAATTTCAATTTAAATGATGAGAACTGTTATGAAACGGAAAATGAAGTCACAGCATTATATTTTAAAGCCCGGGGATGGTAAGCACCCGGGCTCTAAACAAAAAGTATCTCTATAGTCTTATGCCATCCTGAAGTATTCCTGTCAGGAGCTTTACTCCGTTTTCTATATCGGATATGTCCACCATCTCGCTGTCGGAGTGGATATATCTGCAGGGTATGGAGAGGCATCCTGTGGGCACACCGCTTTTGCTCAAGGCTATGGCTCCCGAGTCGGTGCCGCCTGTCTTTAAGACCTCCATTTGATAAGGTATGCCAAGTTTCTCTGCCTCCTCTATCATTATATTCTTTATGGCAGGATGTACCATGACTGATTGGTCTAATACCTTTATGGCCGGGCCAGCCCCAAGCTTCACAGCCATAGGGAGAGACTTGGGTGTATCCCCTGTGTCAGTCACATCTACAGCTATAGCGGCATAGGGCTCTATGGCATAGGCTGCTGTGGTAGCACCGCGAAGGCCAAGTTCTTCCTGTACTGTAAATACAAAGTATATCTCATGGGGCGAATCTTTTAGGCTTTTAATTACCTCCACAAGCAGGGCGCAGGCTGCCCTGTTGTCCATAGCGCATGATGTGCACTTGCCGTTATTCTCGCCAAAAGGGGTATAGTAGACGGCCACATCTCCCACCTTCACCATGGAGATGGCCTCTTCACGGCTTGAAGCTCCGATGTCTATATACATGTTGTTGAGTGTGACGTCCTTTATTTCCTTGATCTCATTTTCATAGCTTACCACACCCACAGTACCATTCTTAAACCTCACCTTCCTGTCCACCAGGTCCGTAACGTTAAACCCTCCCACGGGTGCAAACCTCAGGAATCCTTTGTCATCTATGTATGTGACGATAAGGCCTATCTGGTCCATGTGGGCAGCCAGCATCACCTTGGGCCCATTGCCCTTCTTTACGGCTATGAGGTTTCCCATGGTATCTGCCCTTATCTCATCCACATAGCCTTTTATCTCCTCTTTTATAGCCTCCTTTATCTCCTCCTCATTACCTGATGGTCCATATATAGAGATGAGCCTCCTTAAAAGTTTTTTCATCTAAAGCACACTCCTTTTTAAAAATTCTTTTATGAGTTTCACTGTATTTTCATAGTCATTCAAGTCCATTATGGCAGCAGGTGAGTGTATATATCTTACAGGCACTGAGACAACGCCGGTCTTTACACCTTCGTGGATACGCTGAATCATACCGGCATCATTGCCGCCTGTCATTGTCCTCTTTATCTGGTATGGTATACCGAAAGTTTCGGCAGCCTCTATCAAAGAATTCACTATCTCCTTTGTGGAGTATGAACTCCTGTCTATGAGGGATATGGCCGGGCCCTCGCCCATAACAGTGGAATACATGTGCTCATCTGCTCCGGGCACATCGGAGCATGTGGTACCCTCTATGGCTATGCCCACATCAGGATTTATTTGATAGGCCGCTACACCTGCTCCCCTGAGACCCACTTCCTCCTGCACTGCAAAGCAGGCATATAGATCGTGTGGATATCTCTCTTTTAGCACCTCAATAAGGGCTGCGCAGCCGCAGCGGTCATCTAAGGCCTTGGCCTTTACCTTGCCTTCCCCAATTTGCTCAAATTCAGTGACAA
Organism: Thermoanaerobacteraceae bacterium; assembly: GCA_030016635.1. GTDB lineage: Bacteria > Bacillota > Thermoanaerobacteria > Thermoanaerobacterales > UBA4877 > JASEJQ01. The sequence continues at coordinate 1,908 of JASEJQ010000008.1, forward strand.
ATGTTGCATAATCTCCCGGCTTAACCAGCTTTTCTGCCTCTTCCTTTGAGGTTGCACCTATGTCTATGTACATGTTCTCTGCCTTTATGACATTTTGCCTCTCCTCTTTCTCCTGCAGGTGGATGGCCTTTACACCTATGACCCCCGGCACCTTTTCTGCTATGATTACCCTCTTGGATAGGAGAACCCTCTGGTCTATGCCTATGACTCCAAACTTGAGCATGCCGTCATCGCCTATCCTGGTTATGATGAGCCCAACCTCATCCATATGGGCATCCAGCATTATCTTTTTGCCGTTATCTGATGTCCCCTTTTTATACGCTATGAGGTTTCCCATCTTATCTACGTACATACTGTCCACATGAGCAGCTATCTCTTCCTTTATAATGTTCCTGACTTTAGTCTCGTTTCCCGAGACACCATTGGCCTCTGTAAGCCGCTTTAATAGTTCAACCATTCGTTTTCCTCCTTAAGTGAGGCTATAAAAAGCGCAATGAGCCTGCCTGCTTTTTTCACGTCCTCTATATTTAATGTCTCCACTGTGGTGTGCATATACCTCAATGGTACAGAAACCAGCACTGTGGGCACTCCTGCCCTTGATACCTGCATAACCCAGGCGTCAGTCCCGCTGTGTCCTGGTATGACCTCCGGCTGATATTCTATGCCGTATTCTTTTGCTGTATTGATGAGCTTTTGGGTGAGGACAGGATGCATATTTGGCCCCATGCCAATGGCAGGGCCTTTACCCAAAGGATATGTCCTCTCCTTCGGGGCATCTGGGGTATCGCCATGAGTGACATCAATAGCTATACCCACATCAGGAGATACAGCATATGTACTTATCTTGGCTCCCCGGCTTCCCAGTTCCTCCTGTGTTGTGGCCACGAAATATACATCGCTGTTGTAATTTAATTTGTCGAGCTCCTTCATTGCCTCTAACATAACGGCAACCCCGGCTCTGTCATCCAAGGATTTGCCATTTATAAACCCGCCATTCATCTCGATAATCGGACTCTTAAATGTTATGGGATCGCCTACCCGCACTATCTCTTTCACCTTTTCTGCATCCATACCCACATCTATGGCCATGTCCTTTATATCCACAGCCTTGTCTGCCTCTCCAGGTTTTTGCAGATGGGGCGGTTTAGCACCTATAATACCCAGAAGTTCGCTTTTGCCATACACCCTTACCTCCTGGCCTGGCAGAATCCTCTGGTCTATCCCTATACCTGTAAACCTTATGAAACCTTTGTCATCTATGTCCGTCACCACCATGCCCACCTCGTCCATATGGGCAGCCAGCATTACCTTAAGCCTTTTATCCTCTCCCATGGACTTTCTGGCTACGATGTTGTAAAACCTGTCCACGGCAACCTCATCGCAGTATCCCTTAAAGATTTCTGCAACTACATTGGATACGCCATTCTCATATCCAGATATGCCGGAAAGGTTATTGACCGTGGATAAAAACTCAATTGTATCCATTTTCTCAGCTCCTTTAGCAATTGATTTCGATTATCGCAGGTTATGAATAATGTTTAACTTAGTGAATTTAGCTAAATATTCTTGTTGTTCTTTTGTTGGGTATATTCTATATTTATAAGATTTAAGCACATCTACACCTCCTCTCTTTGATTTTCGAGGAAAGAAATTATCAAGCGACATTCATCACCCACTTATGGAAGTGGGCGACTTCTATCGATAGATAGGTTAAAAATTTAATATACTTTAATTTATTTTTTAATTTTTAATACCATATATGTCCAGAGAGGAAGCAAAATTCTCTTTTATATATTTACTGGAAAAAGTTTCTTTGAGCCTATAACATCGGCTGTTATCCCAGCGTACACAGCCACTCCTCCCAGCATCACCCTTTAAAAGGTTATATCTGATTTTTACCCTCTCATGGGTTATATTTATATTTTCATCCCCTGTGGGGTAACTACATTCTTATTGTATCCTGCCATTCTACTAATGTCAATTTAAACCACAATCCGAACCCCATATTCCTTTAGCCGGGTATCCACCTGTATCAGATAGGCCATCATCTGCGGGCTTGTCATAAGCTGGCCGTACCAGGGTCTTGTGATATACCTGCCTTCAGTCTCGATGAGGTCTTCCACGGCTTTCCTGTCTATCACCTGGATAAGAGGCGACGTATTGTCATCTGTTATGGACTTAAGCCAGGCCTTTAATATTTGTGTGTACTCAGGGTTATGGGTCTTGGGATAAGGACTCTTCCTCCTCATGCGGACATCATCAGGCAGCAATCCCTTTAGAGCCTCTCTCAATATCCCTTTTTCCCTCCCACCATAAAACTTCATAAATAACTTGAAAAAGGCCCGCTATAACCTGGAGAAGTTTTCCAAAGAGACTGACGAAGCAAGTCTCCAAATAGCATACCACAACTATGCAGAGCAGATTGGCACAATGCTAAAGGGACTGGAAGCGAAGGTAGATGAGGGTTGGTACGGTATAGACAAGTAGGATCAATAAGAGGCTAAAAGCCTCTTATTGTTTGTGTGAACAGAAAGAAGTCATGATATACCTGGCAATAGCATCCCGGCATCTAGGCGCTCGTCTTGATACAACAAGTTCAAGGGACACTCCTCTACTTTGATGATGGGCTACGCAGATGAGAAGTGTCCCTATTCCACTCATGTCTGCATTCCGCCGGGTGCGCCTCCATGCGGCGTCCATGCCAAGGCTTAAACTCAGCAGGCGCCCTTGCCTGCTGCCCCGGCTTCATTTGCCACTCATTAAGAGGGTCATAGACTCGCTTTAAGGATGCCTTGGATGCTATATGCCATGCATGACATGATTTTAGTGTAAATTTACTTATTTTAGATAACTATTTTAAAAGTTCTTTAAGCCTCCTATATGATTCCCTAATCTTTCCAATTTCTCTATTTATATCTGCAATTTTTTTATCATCTCCTGCTCTGGATATGGCACTGACAAGCTCAGGCCAATCCACACCAATCTCCTCTATGCTTGCAGCGGCATCTCTCATGGTCTCTGCCTGCACCCCTGCCATAGCAGGCTGGATATTGGCAAGATCATAGGTCTCTCCCAGTGCTGGTATAACGGTTTTTATTCCGTATCTACTGTTCAAGAGGGAAGAGAAGGAGTTTATAGACTCACCCTCTCCATGTACTACAAAGGCAACACTTGGTTTATGCTCAAAGTGGTCTATCCAATCAATGAGGCCGTTTCTGTCCGCATGACCCGACAGGCTGTCTATATTGTATATGTGTGCCTTTACTGAGATCTCTTCACCCAGTATCTTTACATTCTTACGGCCATCCAAGAGCATCCTGCCCAATGTGCCTTCTGCCTGGTAGCCCACAAATATTATACTGCACTCAGGCCGCCAGAGGTTGTGCTTCAGGTGATGCCTTATCCTTCCCGCATCGCACATGCCGCTGGCTGATATTATAATCTTGCTCTCTGGAGTGGCATTGAGCGCCTTTGACTCCTCCACGCTGGCTGTAAAGTGCAGTCCCTTAAACTCCAATGGGTCATCCCCGCTCATTATCAGCGCCATAGCCTCTTCATCAAAGTACCCTTGCCTGTATTTCTTAAACACCTCAGTGGCAGCGCTGGCCAGTGGGCTGTCTATATACACTGGCATTTTAAATATTCCCTTAAGCATTCCTTTCTCCACCATGATATTGAGCTCGTATATTATCTCCTGAGTCCTACCCACCGCAAAGGATGGTATTACAACATTTCCACCCTTCTTAAATGTCTCATCAATAATCCTCAATAGCCCATTGAGACTATCTCCCATACTCTTATGCAGCCTGTCGCCGTATGTGGACTCAATAAAAAGGTAATCAGCATCTTTAATGTATGTTGGGTCCTTGATTATAGGCTGATTTTTATTGCCCAGGTCTCCAGAAAACACTATCTTGATTCCCTCATCCCTTACCCACATCTCAATGATGGCAGAACCCAGTACATGCCCTGCATCCCTGAAGCTTACTGAAATGTTGTCGGAGAGATTTATCATCCTATCGTATCCTACTCCCTCAAAATACTTCATACACTCCGCAGCATAATCAGCAGTATATAAGGGTTCAACCGGTTCTCTCCCCGCCCTCATGGCTTTCCTGTTTGCCCACTCAGCATCCATCTCCTGTATATGGCCGCTGTCGGGAAGCATGATGCCGCAGAGAGCAACAGTAGCCTCTGTAGCTATTATCCGGCCCTTAAAACCCCTCTTGCAAAGGACAGGTATCCTTCCCGTATGGTCTATATGTGCATGGGTAACGAGAAGATAATCAATGGAGGCGGGGTCAAAAGGGAAATCAGCCCTGTTTAGCTCCTCCACCTCTTTGCCTCCCTGAAACATGCCGCAGTCTATCAATATCCTTGTCTTACCATCGTCCAGGTAGTAACATGAGCCTGTCACCATGCCTGCAGCACCGCAAAACGTCACCTTCATATTTTCTCCTCCCAGTAGTACGTTATTATTTAATTATACTACTTTTATATAGGGAAACAAAAAAGAAAAATCCTACATCAGTAGGATTGTATCTCTGTTCATATAAGCTTTTCAAACTCATCTAAAAGCCTGCCGAAGAAATTCAGTGCCTCTCGTATGGGCTCAGGCCGGGTCAGGTCCACCCCCACACGGCTTAATATATTCATGGGGTAGTCGGATCCTCCGCTCTTTAAAAACTCTATATATCTATCTACTGCCGGTTTACCCTCCTTCAGTATCATTTGAGATATGGCTATGGCTGCTGAAAACCCCGTAGCATACTTGTATACATAAAAGCTGTTGTAGAAGTGAGGAATCCTGGCCCACTCGTAGTCTATCTCTTTATCTATCACAGCATTTGGGCCAAAATATGCCGAGTTCAGATCGTGGTATACATTGCAGAGGACATCGGGAGTAATGGCTTCTCCAGCCTCCGCCATCCCGTGGGTGATTTTCTCAAACTCAGCAAACATGGTCTGTCTGTAAAGGGTGCTCTTAAACTGGTCCATAAAGTGGTTTAAGAGGTACTTCCTCTCCTCCTTTGAGGATGCCCTATCCAGCAGATAATTTATCAGCAGGGCCTCATTGCACGTGGAGGCAATCTCTGCCAGGAATATCGGATAACTCTTGTATATAAAGGGCTGCGCCTTATCTGAATAGTAGGTATGGACCGAGTGGCCCATCTCATGGGCCAGGGTGAACACATCGTTTAGTTTACCCTGGTAATTCAGCAGGATATATGGATGCACTCCATAAGCCCATGACGAATATCCCCCGCTGGTCTTTCCCCTTGTCTCATACACATCTATCCAACCCGACTCAAACCCCTCTTTCACAATGCCGAGGTACTTGTCGCCCAGTGCACCCAGACCCTCAAAAACCATGTCTTTCGCTTCCTCATATGTAAACTCCCTGTCGTATTCCCTCACCATGGGCACATACATATCATATAGATGGATCTCATCAAGACCCAATACCTTCTTCCTGAGCAAGACATACCTATGCATAAGGGAAAGAGACTCATGGACAGAATTTATGAGGTTGTCATAGACCTCTACAGGTATGTTGTCCCCAAAAAGGGCAGCCTCTAAAGATGAGCTAAATCCCCTCTGGTTTTTATTGAAAATGTCAGCCTTGATGTTTGCCCTGGTTGTAGCTGTAATTGTGTTGATATAACTGCCGTAGGTGTTGTGAAACACCTTGAAGGCATTTTCCCTTACATCCCTGTCAAAACTGGATATCATCCTTGAATATCTTCCCTTGGATAGCTCTACATCCTTCCCGCTCTCATCCTTTATAACAGGAAACCTAATGTCTGCATCTGTGAGCATCCTGTATATGTCCCCCGGTGAAGACAGGACCTCCTGAGACTCAGCCAACATCCTCTCCTTGTCTGCATCCAGTATGTGTTCCTTCTGCCTTATGAGATTTTCTATGTAGTGCCTGTATACCCTCATGTCTTCGTCTTCATTGATTCTATTTACAAGTTCCTCTTCCGGCAGCTTGAGTATCTCAGGCTCTATAAATGAAAGCCTGCCTGAAGCCTCCGCATAAAGGCTCATGGCACGGTCCGTAAGCCCCTGGTATGCTGCCTTTGTATTATCCTCATCCTTCCTCATGTGTGCGTAGGAATACAGCCTCTCCACCAGCATAAAGGCCTCGTCCCTGGCCTTTAGGGCGTCTAAGAGATTGTCTGTCGTTATCTTACCCTTAAACCCCTCCGCTCTGCCGATTAACTCATCCGCTTTTTTGTAGTCCTCCTCCCAGAGCCTGTCGTCGGCATAGATGTCCTCCAGTCTCCATTTGTACCTTGCGTCAATATCTTCCCTGGATGGCAGCTTTTCCATTATGAATACCCCTTCCCATTTTAAATATAATATTTTTATCTAAATAGGTCTAATTATGGTATAATATTCCAGACCCTCTCTACGTTATTATACCGCAATTTAAATTAAGTACAAGGGGCTTTTAGTACATCATATGCCACCTCATAGAGTTCATCATAGTCGGGCTCTATCCCCGTCCATATCCTGAATGACTCTATGGCCTGGTATATGAGCATCCCAAGGCCTGTCAGTATGTCGCAGCCCTTATCCGCAGCATCTCTTAAGAGCGCTGTCATGAGGGGGTTGTACACCGCATCGCATACCAGCTGATTTTTGTCTATGATTTCCGTGGGAATTGGCCTGGCCTCCGTATCCGGATACATACCCACTGTTGTTGCGTTTACTATCATATCCGACCTGCGGGATGCCTCTTTCAGTTCATCATAATTAAGCCGTACAGGCACTGCCCTGCCCTCTGCAATCATGTTTACGGCTTCGGAAAGCCTCTCTGCCCTTTCAAATGTCCTGTTGGTTATGTAAACCCTTTCTGCACCGTTCATTACAAGAGAAAACGCAATAGCCCTCGCCGCGCCTCCGCTACCAATGATAAGGGCATTTAAGCCTCCGAGTTCTGTCCCCGCATTTTCTTTAAGTGACCTGATAAACCCGTCGCCGTCGGTGTTGTATCCCTTCAGGATGCCGTCCTCGTATGATATCACGTTCACTGCGCCGATAAGCTTCGCTTTCCGGTCTATCTCATCTAAGTATCTCATAACTTCCGTCTTATAGGGGACGGTCACGTTGGCACCGGCTATCCTGAAACAGTCAAAGGAGCGGATGGCCCTCTCAAACTGGTCTTGTGCCAGTTCAAAGGGTATATATATGAGGTTTAGCCCCATCCTTTCAAAGGCTGTGTTGTGTATCAGCGGGGATACGGAGTGTCCTAAAGGATTTCCAAGTAGTCCTATTATCCTTGTATCTTTGTCCGCCCTCACTAGCTTAATCCCCCTTTACCATAGTCATGTTGTATATGGAGTGTATAATTATGGCGCAGGAAACGGCCAGGCCTGGCCTGTACCCCATGGCAAGAGCGGTAACGGCCCCAAAAAGCAGGTGACTTGCAGCCCCGACTATTGCCGCCCTTGCGTTTATCTTATCCGGTAAGGCAATATAATCATTCAGTGCCTCTGCCACCCCGAAGATGCCGTGGGATAAAATTATATCCCCGCCAAGGAGTATGGCCAGGCCGCTCTTTAGTATCTCCTCTACCACAGTGGAAACTGTGTATATGAACCTGCCGCCGAAGCGCCTTACAAGGCAAGTGTTTAAGAAATAAGCAATGATTGAAGCGGCCAGGCCGGAACGTTCCCCTCTCAGCAGCATTTCAGCCCCTCAATGCCAAGGCCTGGCCCTGCCTCAAAGCTGATATCCGGACCATCGTATCTTATACCTCCCGCCACAGGGTCCTCGGCTAAAAGATATGCCGCATCTAAGTCGAGCCTTGTTACATTGTGAGTAGAGGCGGCAAAATGAGCGGCAGCCGTAACCGATACCTTGCATTCCATCATGCTCCCCACCATGCACTCAATCCCTGCAGCCTCAGCCATGGAGTTAATCTTTATGGCATTGTGAATACCTCCTGCCTTCATCAGCTTAATGTTCAATATGTCGCACGTCCTCATGGATATTAGCCTTATGGCATCATTGGGGGTAAAGAGAGCCTCGTCGGCCATTACGGGAACGGATACGGCCCTCGTAACTTCGGCCAGGCCCTCCACATCCCATGCCGGCACAGGCTGCTCCACCAGTTCAATATCATACCTCTCTAAGGCATTAATTGCCCTTACGGCATCCTTAGCCCTCCACCCCTGATTGGCGTCCAGCCTTATCTTCACATCCGGCCCCACTGCATCCCTTATGGCCTTTACCCTTTCGATATCCTTCCTGTAGTCACCCCCAACCTTTGTCTTTAAGGTATCAAATCCCTCTTTTACAGCCCTCACCGAGTCCTCCACCATCTCATCAATCTCATTAATGCTGATGGTAATGTCGGTCCTTATCCTGTCGGTATACCCGCCGAGCAGCCTGTATAGCGGCACATTGTAGTATTTACCCAGAATGTCGTATACGGCCATGTCCACTGCTGCCTTTGCACTGGGGTTATGAAGTATGCACCTATCCATGGCAAGAAATACCCTGTCCGTGTCAAGTACATCAATTCCCAGTATTGCAGGCCTTATGTAGCTCATTACGGCATCCTCTATGGAACCCAGTATGTCACCCGTTATCACCGCGGTAGGTGCAGCCTCTCCCATACCAATATAGCCGTCATCCGTCTCCACATAAACCAGTACATCCTCTACGAAGTCCACCGTCCTCAAGGCTGTCTTAAAAGGCTTTTTAAGCGGCGCCTTTATCCTCGATACCCTTACATCTTTTATTTTCAATACACTCATCCCCTTAAATCTTTTGGTCTATCACCTTTATCTAGTCAATTCATAACTTGATTACACAATTTAGTATAACACGTTTTCTCATGCATCACCAAGCATATTCATTGAAAATTAAGTATATATTGTATAACCGATGCTTTAAGAGTATAATATAATTATGGTAGTTAATTAAATAACAAAGGGATGATATTATGGAAAAGAATGCCTTAAAGCCGTTCAGCGTGCGCTGGCTCACACGCACTGCCCTTCTATTAGCTGTCACGCTGGTCTTTCAGATGTTCGGCTTTCCTCAAATGGTGACCGGCCCTGCAGTAAATGCCATGCTGATGATTTCCGGCACCTATGTCGGCCCTCTTGGCGGTATCATAATAGGTCTGCTTACCCCATGGATTGCCTTCATGAGAGGTACATTGGCGCCTCCCCTTGCCCCTATGATACCCTTCATCATGTTGGGCAATGCTGTGATTGTCATACTGTGGGTCTTATTCCGTATGCTTATTAAGAATGTCTACATTGGCTCTATAGCCGGCATGGTTATAGGTGCTGTGGCCAAGTTTCTAATCCTTTCGACCGCTGTGAGGCTCATCGTGAGCGTACCTCCTCCTGTGGCGCAGGCCATGCAGATACCTCAGCTCTACACTGCTCTCCTTGGGGGTGTTATTGCTCTGGTCGTGGATAGGCTCTTGAGTGTGGCTTTTAAAAACTATAACGAGGATTGACCCCGAAAATCGGGGTTATTTTTTTGTAAAATTACCCATGTGGGGTATAATATATATGGAAAATATACTATAAGAGGAGGCAGATAAAGTGAAAGACCTTAAAGAAGTCTATGAGGAGAGGCGTTCCGTCAATTTTTTTGACAGCAGCAAGGATTTGGATGAGGAAACCCTCAAGAAGATTATGGATTTAGCTGTGCTTGCCCCATCAGCCTTCAACCTGCAGCCATGGGAGGTCATAGCTGTAAAGTCGCCTGAGGCAAAGCAGAGGCTATACGATGCAGCTTTAAAGCAGCCCAAAATACTGGCAGCTCCTGTCACCCTGATAATGGTTGGCGACAAGGATGCCTATACAGAGGCCAATGAGGCATGGTGGTACATGAGGGACGTGGGCATACCCGATGACAAGATACTGGGAAATATCGACTTTGCTAAAAATGTCCTCTATAATACGGATCTTAAGAGGAATAACTTTGCGGTGAGAAACACCTCATTCCTCTGCATGTCCTTAATGTATGCTGCAAAATACTATGGTGTGGAGTCCCATGCCATGATAGGCTTTGAGGAGGATAAGATAAAAAGGGAGTTTAATATACCCGACAACAAGGTGGTAGTCCTTCTGATATCCTTAGGATACTTCGATGAGAGCAAGACATTGTACCCAAGGCTGAGACGCAAAAAATACGAAGAGATAGTAAAGGTAGTTTAAATAAAAACCCACCAAACGGCGGGTTTTTATCTCATGAGGTTCCATTCATCACCCATATACTTTTCTTTTAGCTCATCTGCCCTTTTGGTTTCTTTTTCTGTGAGGTTTGACCGAATAATCTCTAAATCAAAGGCCTTTTTAAATCCTTCTGCAATGGCCTGGCCTGCCTCGCTGTATCCTATCTCTCTGCCGGCCATCTCCGACAGGCTCCCTGCCTTCTTAGAGAGCATTACTGCCAGCCTATCCCTTGCCCTGTCATCCACATTCATTATAGATGCCAGCTTCTTAGGGTCAAACCTCAGCATGATAGATCCATGCTGGAGGATAGCGCCGTATCTCCTTACCTGTGCGCTTCCAATGAGTTTTTTACCTCTTGCAACCACCTCATACCACGAGGGAGAGTCAAAGCAGGCAGAGGTCAATGCCTTACCCGTTCCGCTTTCCTTAAGTGATGCCACCTCTGCCTCGATGTCAAGGAGTTTTAATCCCTCCACAAGGCCTAGGCTCAACGCCCTGTATGTTTCTATGACAGAACCCGGCAGTTCCTCCTCCCTTATGGAGACGCTGTATGTAATCTCCTCATCATGGAGGACCGCCCTGCCGCCGGTGGGCCTCCTCACGAAGCCAAATCCAAGCTCCTTTATCCTCCTTAAGTCTACCTCCTTCTCTGCTCTCTGGAAGTAGCCTATGGAAAGGGTGGGGGTAACCCAGCCAAAAAACCTGATCACAGGTGGACTATCCCCTGCAGCCACCGACTCCATAAGCGTCTCGTCTACCGCCATGTTGTAGGCTCCATCATTAAAACCTGTATCAATAAGTCTCCATATCTTTACCATGACGCCTCACATTCTTTCCTTATCCAAAGATACCCGTCTCCCGCAAGGCCTTTTCTGCCTCTTCTTCAGTTAATGGTCTGGGGTAGTTATACATGACCCCTCCTGGCCGCTCATTATAGTATGGCCTGTTGCAATCCTGACAGCCTGATGTCATGAATGCATTTCCGTCCTTCACCCGTTTTAATAATATATCCGAACCCCTCACGTCCTTGAGCTCCTCATCCACAAAAATAAAATCATCTATGGAAACAAGATTATTTATTATGAGATATCGTGCAAGCTGAATTCTCCTGTAGCTATCAAGAGGCGGCTGACTCTTATCCTCCATGGGTGTCCCCCGTACCGGAGTGAAAGCAAAGAGCGCTGTGGATACGCCGTGGTTATGGAGTTCATATATGAGCCGTATCATCTCCTCCTCTGTCTCGCCAAGACCTGCTATGAGGTGAGTGTTTACCCTGCCCGGATACCTTTCCGCCAGGCCATATATCATATCCAAAAGCCTGTCTAAGGAGCCGCCCTTTATTCTGCTGTATAGCTCTCTTGAGGCAACGTCAATGGGCAGGGATATGGTATCTATGCCCAGGCCGAAGAGCGCCTCCGCCTCCTCTGGTGAGGTGATATAGACTGAGGCGTTTATGGGGATATCCCCTGCACCTTTGAGCTTCTTTATGGTCTCTATGGCGGCCTCCATGCTCTCCCTGCTGTCCACCACCTGAAGGCAAGCCCTTTTGAGGCTGCCTCTTCTGCAGGCTTCGGCCAGGCCGGCCACAGCAATCTCATCGTCAAACTCCGGCCACGTCACCCTGGAGAGGTAGTCCCTCCGGCTGTCTGACCTTATGCTCTGTGTGCAAAAGCTGCATCCCCTCCTGCAGCTCTCCCCTACCATTATATACGCTGTAGTGGGTAGAGAATCTGCCTTTATCCTGTTTAACCCCATAACCTTAGCTGTACCCGCTGATAACCTCATAGCACACAGCACTCCTCTTTGATATTTATGCCGTACCCCAGTTCCTCAGCATATCTAACCGCAGACGGGGTTGGGTTTACTATGCCGTCCACACCAATCTCCACCGCCATCCTGTCAATCCTATCCCTGTATGAGCCGCCTGGCCTCATGCACCCCAGGGTTATATATCCATCGGGCACCAGTCCCCTGGCAAACTCCAGCACTTTCGCTGCATCCTCCGCCCCAGGCGGCCTCCTGTCTGAAAATGGTGTACCGAATGTGGGCTTAAATATGATAAAGGCCATCTTCTCCGTGCTCATCTCCTTTAAAACCCTCACAGCCTCATACTCCTTATCTATTATCCCGCCCTTCAGGCCTATAAGTATATGGGGCACCACTTCTGTATATTTTTTCAGGTATCCATAGGACCTTATATAGTCCGCACCACTTTTATTAAGGCCAAAGACATCTCTGATGGCATCGTCATCCACAGTAAAGTCAAAGGACACCTTATCGGCGACCTCGCTTATGGCCTTAGCCTCCTCCTCATCCACCAGACCGCAGTGGATGTTCAGCCTGGCCCTGTTTTTAAGGGATCTGATTTCATCCATAAACCTTGTTATAGGTACCTTCCCCTCCCTATCGCAGCCACCACTGATAAGGAAGCTGGAGGAATCTGTCTCCTCCGCTTCCTTGAGGCTTATCATGTCCCTTAGATAGTGGCCGCTGCAGTGGGAGCAATTTAAAGAGCATATCGCCCCTGTCACGCTCACAGACCTGGTCTTCCCGGGATAATATATGTCGATTGTCCTCAACGTCATTCCTCCTGATTCTTTTGAACGCTTAGTCCTTCTTATACCTCAGCACCGGATGTCTCGCTGCCCTTGTCTCATCCAATCTACCCACAGGTGTATCATGTGGTGCACTCTTTACAAAGTCAGGGTCCTCCGCCGCCTCCTTGGCTATCTGCCTCATGACGCTGATGAAGGTATCCAGTGTTTCTTTGCTCTCAGTCTCGGTAGGCTCTATCATGAGGGCCTCCTCAACAATGAGTGGGAAGTACACTGTGGGCGGATGTATACCAAAGTCCAGGAGCCTCTTGGCTACGTCGGTGGTCCTGACGCTATTTTTCTGTTTCTGCCATTTTGAGCTTACAACAAACTCATGCTTGCAGTATCTGTCATAGGGCAGATAGTAGAGGTCCTTCAGGTTCTCCATTATATAGTTGGCATTTAATACAGCGTTCTCACATACACTGCGCAGACCATCGGGGCCATTAAACAGGATATAGGCATAGGCCTTAACCACCACATCAAAGTTGCCGTAGAAGCTCCTCACCTTACCTATGGTATGGGGCACATTATAGTTGAAGTAGTATTTTTCTCCATCATAGTCCACCAGCGGCACCGGTAGGAAATCTATGAGCTCTTTCTTTACGCCCACTGGGCCTGCACCAGGTCCGCCGCCGCCATGGGGTGTGGAGAAGGTCTTGTGCAGGTTTATATGCACCACGTCGAAGCCCATATCACCCGGCCTGGCCTTGCCCAGGGTGCCGTTGAGGTTTGCCCCGTCGTAGTAACAGAGTGCCCCTACGCTGTGCACCAACTCGGTTATCTTATCTATATTTTCGTCAAAAAGTCCAAGTGTATTGGGGTTGGTAAGCATCAGGGCTGCCACCTCATCATCTAAGGCATCCTGCAGCTTATCCAAGTCTATACCGCCCCTCTCATCCGACTCCACCTTAACAACCCTGTAGCCACACATGGTCGCTGTAGCGGGGTTGGTGCCGTGGGCAGAATCGGGGATTATGACCTTGGTCTTTTTATTGCCCCTATGCTCATGATAGGCCCTTATGATGCTTATCCCGGTAAACTCACCGTGGGCGCCGGCAGCAGGCTGCAGGGTAACCCTGTCCATGCCGGAGACCTCTGCAAGGAATTTTTCCATGTCATATATCAGCCTCAAGTTGCCCTGGGAGACAGACTCCGGCTGATATGGGTGGCTCTCGGTAAAGCCTGCCAGTTTAGCCACATCCTCATTCAGCTTGGGGTTATACTTCATGGTGCAGGAACCCAAGGGGTAAAAGCCCGTATCCACACCATGGTTTAAATGGGAGAGGTTTGTAAAATGTCTTATCACGTCCACCTCGGAGACCTCTGGAAGGTTTGGTTCGCTGCCGCGCACCATATCGGCAGGTATGGCGTCATCCACTTTTGGAACATCCAGAGCGGGCAGTGAATATCCGCATCTTCCTTCCCTGCTCATCTCAAAAATCAATGGTACCAGCTTCATCTCAATCCCTCCAATCCAGCTACCAGCTCATCCATTTCCTGTTTTGTACGCTTCTCGGTGACAGCTATCATCATGCAGCCCTTAAGCTCAGGGTAAAAACGGGAAAGGTCAATGCCGGCTATGATCTTTTTCTTCAGGAGGCTATCTATAACGGGAGTGGCGTCCTTATCCAGCTTTATGACAAACTCCTTGAAGAAGGGCTTATCAAAGGCCATGCCAAAACCAGCCTTTTTCAGCTCACCGGCTAAGTAGTGGGATTTTGACACGCACTGCTCCCCTACCTCCTTAAGCCCCTTCTTGCCCATCAGAGAGAGATAGACTGTGGCCGCCAGTGCACATAACGCCTGGTTGGAACAGATGTTGGATGTGGCCTTCTCCCTCCTTATGTGCTGCTCCCTGGTCTGCAGGGTGAGCACATAGCCTGTATTGCCCCTGTTATCCACTGTCTGGCCCACAATCCTGCCTGGCATATACCTTACAAACTGCTCCTTTGTGGCCAGAAATCCAAGATGGGGTCCGCCAAAGTTCATGGGATTGCCCAGGGCCTGGCCATCACCGCAGACTATGTCTGCCCCATATTCTCCAGGGGCTTTCAAAACCCCAAGGGATATGGGGTCTGCCACTGTTATAAAGAGACCGCCAGCATCATGGATAAGGGAAGATAGTGCCTCCATATCCTCAAGACAGCCAAAAAAGTTGGGATTTTGCACAATAAGGCCGTCCACATCCTTTAGCTTTGTCTTAAGGTCCTCAATATCAGTCACTCCATCCCTATAATCCACCTCTATTATGTCTATATCCATGCCTGCAGTATATGTCTCCAAGACCCTCCTGTATTCGGGGTGGACAGTCTTTGATACCAGTATCCTGCCCTTATCCTTTACCTTCACAGCCATAATCCCTGCCTCAGCCATTGCTGATGCCCCATCATAAATGGAGGCGTTGGATACATCCATACCCGTAAGTTCGCAGATCATGGTCTGATACTCAAATATGGACTGCAAAGTGCCCTGGCTTATCTCAGGCTGATACGGGGTGTAGGCCGTATAGAACTCAGACCTGCCAATAATATGAGATACCGCTGAGGGTATATAGTGGTCATAAATGCCGCCACCTATAAAGTAGGTGTAGTGCTCTGCCTCAGCATTGCTCTCGGCAAGGGCCGCCATCTGCCTCTTTACCTCCAGCTCCGACATGGCCTCCGGCAGGTTCAGTCTGCTGTTGAATTTAACATTATCCGGTATATCAGAAAACAGGTCTTCAATAGAGGAAACGCCGATGGACTTCAGCATCTCCTCCCTTTCCCTATCAGTGTTCGGGATATAGTCCATATCACTCACTCTCCTTGACAAAGGCCTCATATTCAGAAGCACTCATGAGGTCTGATGTCTCCTCAGGGTCAGTCATCTCCACCACAATCATCCAGCCTTTTCCATAGGGGTCCTCATTTACCAGCTCAGGAGCCCCATCCAGATCTTCGTTTATCTCCACCACCCTGCCGCTTACGGGTATATACATATCGGAGACGGACTTTACTGACTCCACTACCCCGAAGTTATCCCCCGCCTTAAACTCTTCTCCCACCGACGGCAGTTCTACAAAGACCACATCGCCCAGCTCCTCCTGAGCATAGTCGGTGATGCCTATGATGCCCCTGTTGCCCTCAACCCTCAGCCACTCATGGTCCTCAGAATATAAAAGATCGTCTGGAAAATTCATATCCTATTCCTCCTAATTATTTATAGTTTAATTAAAATCAGATATATGCATGTCAATAACATCTCGGCACCTGATCGCTCTTCCTGATACTCTACAATTCGTGTTTACACTTCGCCGGGTGCACCTTCATTCGGCGCCACAAGCCTTAAGCGTCGGCTCAGCAGGCGTCCATGCCAGATGCCCCGGCTGCATTTGTCTCTCATTAAGAGTATCATGGACTCGCTTTAAGGCTGCCTTTGGATGTTATATGCCACGCTTTGTAAATAATTGCGGTTAAATTGTGTGCATAGAATAACATCCAGCCCTGTTGCTATACCTGCCTTTTATAGAAGGGTGTCTTTACCACCACAGCCCTGTTGGCCTTGCCTCTTATCATTATAGAGAGTTCCTCACCCGCCTTAGCAAGCCCCGGCTTTACATAGGCCAGGCCGATGTTCTTTTCCAAGGTGGGAGAGTGTGTCCCTGTTGTCACATAGCCTACCTTCTCTCCATCCCTGTATACCTCATAGTCCTTCCTGGGTATACCCTTATCCACCATCTCAAAGCCCACCAGCTTCTTCTTTAGGCCCTCCTCCTTTTCCTTTAAGAGTGCATCCTTTCCTATAAAGTCCTTGTCAAAGGATACAGCAAAAGACAAGCCAGCCTCCAGCGGCGTGGTGTTTTCATCCAGCTCATGTCCATATAGAGGCATTCTTGCTTCAAAGCGCAGGGTATCCCTGGCCCCAAGGCCGCACGGCAGTATATCATACTCCTTCCCTGCCTCCATTATCGCCTCCCATAGCTCCCCTGCTTTATCAGGGGCCATATAGACCTCAAAACCATCCTCCCCGGTGTATCCCGTACGGGATATCAGCACCTTTATGCCGGATATCCCTATATCCTCTTTAAACCCATAGTAAGGTATGCTCTTAAGGTCAAAATCCGTTAGTTTCTGCAGAGTGGCCTCCGCCTTTGGCCCCTGCACTGCCACCTCGCCATACATCGATGAAATATTATCCATTTCCACCTCAAAACCTTGAGCATGTTCTTTAATCCAGTTAAAATCCTTCTCCGTGTTGGAAGCATTAACCACAAGTAGGTAATCGTTTTCTCCAATCTGGTAAACCAGAAGGTCGTCCACTGTGCCTCCACTCTCATAAAGCATAAGCGAATAGACTATCTTGCCGGGCTCAAGTTTACCCATATTGTTGGTCAGTACATACTGCAAGAAGTCAAAAGCATCCCTGCCCTTGACACTTATCTCGCCCATGTGAGACACGTCAAAAATGCCAACCCTCTCTCTTACGGCCCTATGCTCTTCCAGTATGCTCGAATACTGTACCGGCATCGCCCAACCACCAAACTCAACTATCTTTGCCCCCAGTTTATTATGCAGCTCAAAGAGCGGTGTCTTTTTTAACCCATCCAGTTCGTTCAATCTATCACCCCCATTATATATAACAGGATTTTATTTCGACATGAGCGGGTTAATATCCTGCTATATTTTTTTAAATAATCTAAAATACTTTTTTATCAAACTATGTTTGTTATTTAACTATTTATCTCCAAATCATTACTTGATTTTAGTGTACAAAGCAGTATTCCACGAATGATAGCAACATCTATGCACCTGATCGCTCGTCTTGATACTCTAATAATTCGTGGCTGCGTTCCGCCGGGTGCGCCTCCATTCGGCGTCCATGCCTCAAAGTCGGCCTCTTAAGTCCATGCCAAATGCCCCGGCTGCACTTGCCCCTCATTCAGAGTATCATAGACTCACTCTAAGGTTGCATTTGATGCTCACTATCATCCTCCATAAGGGTTCTTACATACCAATCATTACTTACGATAAAAATAAAGCTTGCCATCTTGGACATCGCATGCTATCTCTTCCTTATCCAAAAGGTATGAAACAAAAGCCTTTATACCAGCCATGCAGGTATAGTAGCGCATTAGGTCGATATTTATGTCCTTAAGAATGAATACCTCACTGGCCAGGCCTTCCATTGTCTTAGGCTGGTCTAAAAGCTCAATTATTATCCCAATATACTCATCTAAGTTTTCCCTGTTTAGCCTTACAAGAGGTTTGATATCCTCAAAAACCCTGTCTGCATGCCCCAACACAAAAAAGTCAGCTTCTATGTTCTCCAGCAGCTCAAGTGTCTTAAGCTCGGCCTCTACATCATAGAGAAACGGCACGTAAATATCTAGCCTCTTCTCATCAAACAGTGCATCTCCTATATATGCCACCTTGTCATCGGTTACAATACCTATCTGCCCTATGGTATGTCCCCTGAGAGGCAAAACATTAAACCTCTTATCGTCAATCTCAACCTCCCCGGGCAAAAGTTCCCAGTCTACATTAAATTCTTTGGCGTAGAACATTTCATCCTTCATCTTTCTGTATGGATTTGCCCCGTATAGTGAATAGCTCTCCAGTTCATTGACTTTCATAAATACAGACTCCATCGGCGAAACAAAAAAAGATAGGCCGGGATACAGTTCCTTAAGCACTCGGTTTCCCCCATAGTGGTCTGTATGTGCATGGGTATTAACCATATATTTAGGCTTTAACCCGCTACCTTCGAGTACCTCAGATATCCTCCTGCCTGCTGTATTGTTTATACCGGAGTCCACAAGCAGGCAGTAGCCATTTTTATATGTGTATACACCCACGTTGGTATTCCCGGGTATATAACTACTGTGTCCGTTTATCTTTATTATATCCAAGTAGACCACACTCCTAAGATTTCTTTTCTAAATACCATATTAAAATTGTCTCTTTATTTTTATCTTTGTATTTTAGTTTTTTTTTGGAAGTTTTATTCCTTTCCTATATTGCAATATTAAATGCAACACCCCTAGTGAGAATCATGACGATTTTAAAATTTAAAGTAATAGCAGGAGGATTTAATACCCTCTTGCTCCTCTTTTAAGCAAGTACATGAATATCCAAAAGCTTTCGATAAACAAGGTAGTGTCTTTATTCCACAAGCTTAATTACTAAGCTATCTGTGCTATCTGGGATAGTTCTTCATAAAAGCATTCTTCAGGTGCTCTATAGCCTAATATCTTACGTGGAAGGTTATTAAGCCAGTTCTGTACGCGCTCAATTGTCCCTGAGGGAAGACCCTTGATTGCTTTTCCTTTGGGAATAAAACGACGCAGCATTCCATTGTGCCGTTCGTTTGTTCCTCTTTCCCAAGCAGAATATGGATGTGTGAAATATACATCGCTACCCCATTGCTTTAAAGTACTCTCTAGTTCACTAAACTCTGAACCGTTATCGGCAGTAATTGTTTTAAATACTTTACTAAACTTTTCACCATAGGTCTCATTAAGTTTAAAAAGGGCCTTAGCAACAGATTGACTATCCCTTAAATCTACGAGGAAAAGCAGTTCTTGTCTTGTCTTCCTTTCAGTTAAGGTCAAAATGGCTGAATCATTGCTTCTCTTGCCTTCTATTGTGTCTATTTCCCAGTGCCCGAAAGTATTGCGCTTTTCTACTTCTTCAGGACGGTTTTCTATACTTTGTCCCATAATTCGTTTATTTTGGCGGACCTTTCTCCTTTTGGGTTTTAGTCTTGTTTTGAGATTTAGGTCTATATTACGTACCTTTAGCAAGCCTTTGTCTATATAGTTATATAGAGTCTTGGTACATACGGTTTTGCTATCTTGTCGCTTAAGGCCGCTCCTAAAAGTTCCTACTGCGATATCCGGTGACCAGTTATCTATCAGTATCTTTTCTTCTGCGTATTTTAGAAAGTCTTCTACTAAGGCTAACTTACTCTTTGCACCACAATGACTACGATTTCTCTCATATACAGCCTGACCGGTCTCAGGAAAATATTCTTCATAAGTTGTTAAGTCGGAGCGCATTTGGGTTGTAGTTCCTCTTTTGATTTCTCGACTGATAGTGCTTGGTGAGCGACCTAATTTAGCAGCAATGCAGCGTATGCTTTTTTTATCCTTCAGCCAGGCAGAGATTTTACCTCGTTCGAAACTACTTAGGTGTTTAAACTTACGTGTATTTGTGGTAGACTTATCTTTGGTAACCATAGTTGAGGACCTCCTGTATGTTTAATTTGACACTCTTATCATACACGATTTCTCACTATGGCTGCCAATTTTTTTGTGTTGTTCAACCTGTTGCATTTAATTTTACAACGAACCTTAATATTTCACTCCATAAATCAATTAATTACATGGTAATAACATCCTATACCTGAGTACTTTATATGCATGACAATCATTCATCATTTTGATATATAAAGTCCATATCGACATGCCAGCAACATCCATGCACCTTTAGTTCTTACAGCAGACTCACCCATACTTATATGTTAATAATAGAAGAAAAATAAAAAGGTACTCAAAAAGAGTACCTAATCTTCATCATCAAAATCGTCTAAATCATCCAAATCGTCTTCATCAAATTCCTCATCATCTTCATCATCAAAAACCTCATCGTCATAGTCTTCATCGTCGTATTCATCCATTAATTCATTATACGCTTCTACCACTGTATCAAATTCCTCGTCGTCCTCTACCCCTACAAATATGTCCTCACCATTGTTATCCTTCTCGACTCTAAGTATATAGCCATCTTCTGAATCTTCCTCTTCTATTGGTCTTACCACAACATAATCCTTGTCTTCTACTGTTAATGACGCAATCAGCTCGAACTCCTGCTCCTCGCCGTTTTCATCATACAGAACTATGGTCTCATCATCCATTGGTTTACACCTCACTCTTATTAAGATATTGTTATTGTATAATACATAGTAATATATGTCAATATTGAAATTTATATTCAAATTTCATCGCTGGCTTTCAAGATAACCCTGCAATATAATCGATGCAGCTACACTGTCTATTACCCTTTTTCTCTTTTTTCTGCTGAGATCCGCCTCCAGAAGAACCTTTTCTGCAGCTACAGTAGTAAGCCTCTCATCCCAGAGGACCACCTCTAAGCCTGTGACCTCTTTTAACGAGTTCGCAAATTGCATAATCTTTTCAGACTGAGGCCCAAGACTTCCATTCATATTCCTGGGTAGGCCAATCACAATTTTCTCTATCTGATATTCAGTAATAACTTCTTTTACTGCCTCTATGTCTTTCTTTATCCCAATCCTGTTAAGTGTTTTCACCGGCTGCGAAAAAAGACCGGTTGGATCACTTACAGCCAGGCCTATGGTCTTATCTCCCAGGTCAATGCCAAGTATCCTCAAGATCACACCACCTTAATATAGAAATGGGGACATGTGCCTACACAATAGCTGCACAGATTACACTTTTCCATATCAACCACTACAGAATCGCCTTCTATCCTTAAGGCATTCTGGACACATCTATCGATACATGCACCACACATGTCACACCACTCCTCAATGACCAGTTTCCTTACCTTTTTATTAAGTCGTGCAGCGACATCATCTGGTACATCTCTGCCCGATACCATATACACATCTGCTATGACTTCATCCTCTGACTGCATGCCAATAGCAATAGAACTAATCTCGTCAATAGAGTTGACAAAATCAATGGAAGGCCTGGCCTGGCCAATGAGATGTCCACCGCCAAGTGCCTTCATGGCATATATACCCTTGCCGAACTCGTGTGCCCTCCGTATGGCATAAAGCATATCCTCCCTGCTGCCACCCAGTATACCTATTCCACCCATATTTATTATTGGGTGAATTACCTCTATTTCATTCATAGTGGCTGCTGCTTTCACTGCATCCACAGTATGGGTTGAAATACCAAATGCCCTGATATATCCCTTATCCTTCGCTCTCATGAAATACTCAATGGCCTCGGCATGGCCTCTTAAGGTATATATGCTCTCCTGCTCATGAAGCAAAAAAATATCTATATAATCTCTATTTAGTGCCTTCAAAGCTTCTACAAGGCTTTTTTCAGCCATTTCAGCAGTATATGCGTAGCACTTTGTAGCTATTACCACGTCAGCAGGGCGATAGCTTTTAAGAAACTCTGCTATCACATCATAGTTTTCATATATCTCAGCCGTATCTATAAAGTTTACACCATAATCAAAGGCACAAGACAGCACCTTCACAGCCTTCTCCTTAGTGATATTAGACTGCAAAGGGCTGATGGAAAGAGAACCGAAGCAAACCTTCGATACCCTTATCCCTGTATTGCCAAGAAGATTATATATCATTTAGTCCCTCACCTGAAGATAATATTTTACAAGTTCCTCTACAAGTTCATCCCGTTCCAGCTTTTTTATTAGACCTCTGGCGTTTTTATAACTTGTAATATATGTAGGGTCTCCCGACAGAAGGTAACCTACAATCTGGTTTACAGGGTTATACCCCTTTTCTTTTAATGCATTGTATACTTCTTTTAATATCTCCCTAGCCTGATCGGCTTTCATTTTATCTATACTGTATTTCATGGTGTCCTGATTATCCGTCATATATAAGCACCTCCAATCTCTTATCATTTTATCATATTTTGGCAATAAGTGATAGTAATTATAAAATTAAAAAGTTAAAATAGAGAGGGTTATTCCCTCTCTATTTTAACTTTTCTTCAATATATCTCCGGCACACGTCGAAGGCTTCTTCTATTTTAGACCTGTCCTTGCCACCGCCCTGGGCCATATCGGGTCTTCCTCCTCCGCTCCCATTTAAGATGGCGGATACCTCTTTTATAATATCTCCAGCCTTTATACCTTTATCTATAATATCCTGTGTAACACTTGCCACGAGGTTTACCTTATCATCCTCTATGCCGGCTAATAGTATGACACCCGACTTTAATCTTGTTTTCAACATGTCATTTAAATCCCGGAGGTCTTTATTTGTATAGGCATCAAGCTTGAGTGTCAAAAGTTTTACTCCATAAACATCAACTGACCTCTTAATGTATTCCTCAGCAGATATGCTCATCAGCTTTTGCTTTAATGCTTCTATCTCTCTATCCTTATCTTTTAGCAAATTTACCATTTCGTTTACCTTGTTTTCTACATCACTCTCTCTGATCTTAAGAAAATTTGCAATGCTTGATACTATATTTTTATACTCGCTTAAATACGCATATGCTCTTGGCCCTGTATATGCCTCAATCCTTCTCAGGCCAGCACCTATTGCGCCTTCAGAAACTATCTTGAATATACCTACCTCAGATGTATTCTTAAGATGTGTGCCACCGCAAAGTTCCTTGCTGTAGTCTCCCGCTTTAACCAGTCTTACCACATCACCATATTTTTCAGAGAAAAGAGCCATGGCACCCATCTTCTGTGCCTCTTCCAAGGTAGTTTCCTCAACAGCCACTGGAAGAGCCTCATATATCTTTTCATTCACCTTTTTCTCTATCTCCTCGAGCTGTTCATAAGTCAAACCCTGGTAATGAGAAAAATCAAATCTCAGGTACTCAGAAGTCACAAGAGAGCCAGACTGATGTACGTGTTCACCCAGCACCTCTCTTAAAGCCTTATGGAGAAGGTGAGTAGCAGTATGGTTTCGTGCCGTATTCATCCTGAGGCTTTTATCCACCTCAGCACCTACCATATCACCAACACTTACCATACCCCTCTTTATCTTCCCTATATGGATATATTTATTTAATGCCTTCTTGCAATCTGAGATAACTATCTCTACATTGTTGTTGTATAATACACCTCTGTCTCCTACCTGCCCGCCGCTCTCAGCATAAAACGGGGTTACATCCAGCAGCACCCCTACCTCTTCTCCGTCTGAAGCGCTTGAAACCAGTTCCCTATCCTTAATTATAGCAAGCACACGTCCTTCGGCTTTTAATGTCTCATATCCAACAAATTTCGTATTATAGAGCTTTAATTCTTCCATGAGGGCATCGTTGGCCCAAAGTGAACTATCCTCAATCTTATTTGCCCTGGCCCTCTCTCTCTGGATGTTCATTTCTCTGTTGAAGCCTTCCTCATCTACCTCTATACCCTGTTCCTCCAGTATCTCTTTTGTAAGGTCAAGTGGAAATCCATAGGTGTCATATAATTTAAAGGCATCCACTCCCGATAAAGTTTTTTTACCTTCTTCTTTCAGCCTATCTATATATAGCTGCAGTTTGCTGATACCCTGGTCTACGGTCTCGTTAAACCTTTCTTCCTCAAGTCTTACAACCTCCTTAATATATCCAAGCCTAACCGTCAGCTCAGGATATACACCTCTATAGGTCTCAGCTACGCTGTCAACAAGTTTGTAAAGGAAAGGGTCATTCAGTCCCAGGAGTTTACCGTGTCTTGCAGCTCTCCTTAAAATTCTCCTTAATACATAGCCCCTACCCTCATTGGATGGCAGTATTCCATCACCTATCATAAACGTTATGCCCCTTATATGGTCTGTAATCACCCTGATACTGACATCCTTTTTGGGGTCTTCATTGTATTTAGTACCACTGACCTTTAGTACACTATCCATTATTCTCTTAACCACATCGACCTCAAAGATGTTATCCACACCCTGCATAATAGCTGCAATCCTCTCAAGCCCCATACCGGTATCTATATTTGGATGAGCCAGTCTGTTATAATTGCCTGCTTCATCCTTATCAAACTGCGTAAAGACAAGGTTCCAGAACTCCATAAACCTGTCGCAGTCACAACCCGGCGCACAGTCGGGCTTACCGCAGCCTTTTTCTTCTCCTCTGTCGAAATACAGTTCAGAGCACGGACCACATGGGCCAAGCCCTATCTCCCAGAAATTGTCCTCCTTGCCCATCCTAACTATTCTTTCTGCAGGAACACCAACTACCTTATTCCATATCTCAAATGCCTCATCATCATCCTCATATATAGTCACCCAGAGTTTGTCTTCAGGAAGTTTAAGCCACTCTGTAGCAAATTCCCATGCCCACGGTATGGCGCTCTCTTTAAAATAATCCCCAAAAGAGAAATTCCCCAACATCTCAAAAAATGTAGCGTGTCTGGCTGTCTTACCTACTCTTTCGATATCCGGCGTCCTGATACACTTCTGGCATGTGGTCACCCTTTTCCGAGGTGGTATTTCCTTACCGGTAAAATAGGGCTTCAGTGGGGCCATACCTGAATTTATCAGGAGAAGGCTTTTATCATTATGAGGTATAAGAGGAAAACTCTTTAGCCTGAGATGCTCTTTGCTCTCAAAAAAACTTAAAAACTTTTCCCTTATTTCGTCCATTGACATCCATTCCATTCTCTATTCCTCCTTTTTGTATAATATAAAAAAGCCCCTAAAACACAATGTTTTAGGGGCGAGGGTTCCCGTGGTACCACCCTATTTGCCATACGGCCTCTTATCTGTTAACGGATAATCCCGGCACCGGTTACTATAATTTCCCCGGTGCAGCTCAGAGACGGCGTTCGATAGGTATGCCGGAAACTTTCACCAACCGCTTCCTCTCTAAAGGTCATAGAGCTATCTACTCTTTCTCTTCATAGCTTTTAGTAGTGATTTCAATTATACAAAATATATCGAAATCTGTCAATGCAATTTTTAGTTCTTTTTCTATTAAGGCAATTTCTATATAGCGATGTTACTAATCATATCTGGGCTAAACGCATCAGTATTACGCGTATAACTGCAGCTAAAGGTACAGAGACAAGCATACCTGTAATACCAAAAAACTCTTGACCCAAAAGAAGAAGAAACATTACCATAAGTGGATGCAACCCTACATTTTCACTCAATATCCTCGGGGCCAGAATACCACTCTCTACCTGCTGTACAATCAGATATATAATCAAGGCATAGATTGCCTTTTGAGGTGAGTCCAGAAGAGCCATAATAACTGTAGGTATGGCAGCCAGTATGGGCCCAAAATAAGGGATAAAGTTAAATATCCCTGTCAATATACCCAATAAGACAGCAAGTTTAACATTTATTATTAATAGTCCTATAGAGGTAAATGAGGCAACGAATAAATTAATATAAAACTGACCTCTTATATACCCATCTATTACCCTGTCAATATCCTTTATTATCGACTCAACTGTTTTTCTGTTTTTCTCAGGAATTAAAAGATAAAAGTTAGTATATATCCTCTCTCTATCCAGTAAAATGTAAAACGCAATTATTGGGGAAAGGATAGCATTTAAAAATGATGAAAAAATTGAACTCAATCTGTCAGGCAGCCCCTTCAATGCGTTTAAAAATATATCGTTTATTCTGGTATATAAATTGAAGATTGCTTCATTCGCACCAGGTATAGACCTTAATCTCCCCTTCAAAATATTTAACTCTTTTTCTACACTGGTTCTGATTGCCGGTAGTTCGTCAATAAAGGTGTTTATTTCTGCTGTTACATATGGAGCCAAAAACCAAAACAAAATTAATACTGCAAGCAATATTGATAAAAAAGTCATGATAATGCTGTGGCTGCGTTTTATACCTCTTTTTTCCAGATAATATGTAATGGGATAGAGCAGGTAAGCCATGATTATACCTATTATAAAAGGTGTAAAGATATTTAACAACTTATGTCTATAAATGTATATTATAATGACAAATAGAGCGGCTATCAGGTATCTTATTGCTTTCTTTATAATATCATGTCTCACATATATTCTCCTTACTGAGGTGATTTTAAAACATTAATAAAAAGGTGCATAAAAAGTATACTTTCTATGCACCAGTAAAAAATTAATCCATAATGTCAACTATTCTGTGATACAATCTCTTGCCCTTCCTCATTAGTCTTTTTTTCTCTCTCTTGTTCATCATCACAGGCATTACTTTTTTTGCCACGATAGCTCCCACTGCCATCCCTAAAAGAAGCCTTTTGGCAAGTTTCCTCATTCCTTACCCCTCCCTGTTTATTATATTTTTTATACCACCAGTATATACTTCCAACCCTTTTTGAGAAGGGCATTTGATAAACGTATCTTTTACTTCGATACCTCCAAAGAGAATCATCTGCAGCCCATTATAGACATCCATTAAAAAGCCTTTGCTTATCCCAATCCCTGTAACACTTCTTTGCCGCAAATTAAAATATACATCTTCGACAATACCTATAACCTTATCCTCAGACTTTACAACCATACCTATGATATTGGCAGTGGATAAAGCATCATCCTTAGTTTTTGTCTCATATCTCACGTCGTCTTTAATTTCGATAGAATCTTTAGTGAAGCTTTTCACATTGCTGCTTTCATATATCCTTTCACCGTTTAAAATATTGCCTGTGTTAACAACAATATAAAGCAGACGGCCTTCATGGTCAAAAAGAATATCCTTAAGGCTACCAATTATATTGCCATTTTTCAGAGAGCGTAATTCTTTTTTGTAGAGGGCTTTAAAACCCCTCAATTTAAATTCCCCTTTTTTAGTTTTTTTATATAAATTATTTTCCCTTTATTTTATAAAGATCATACATGGAAATACAGATTTTTTGATATGGTACCGCCGCCTACCAGAATGTCACCATCATAGAAAGCTACTGCCTGGCCTGGTGTTATTGCCCTTTGTTTTTTGAAAAATTTAACAGTTACTTTATCATGTCCATCAGGATAGATTATCGAAGGGTTCTCTTCACTCTTATAGCGTATCTTTGCATCTACCCTCATATCTGTATCAAGGCTTTCAAAAGGCATAAAGTTCAGGTCCTCAGCAGTAAGGGTATCACCCAGCAGGTCATCATTGTCACCCACAACCACCAGATTCTTTTCAGGGTCTATATCAATCACGTATAGGGGACGGCCTGCTGCAATTCCCAGGCCCTTTCTCTGACCTATAGTGTAATAGGCTATACCCTTGTGCCTGCCCAGGATATGGCCATTTTTATCGACTATATCCCCTTCAAGTAGTCTTTCACCTGCCTCTTTCTCTATAAAACCAGCATAATCATTGTCCTCTACAAAGCATATCTCCTGACTGTCAGGCTTTTCTGCCACCTGAAGGCCAAGCTCTCTTGCTATACCTCTTATCTCGCTTTTCTCATAGTCACCCAGTGGAAATAACGTGTGTTCCAACTGAAATTGGGTTAGATTGTAAAGGACATAGGTCTGATCTTTGTTTTTATCCTTTGCTTTTCTGATAAAATACCTGCCGGTCGATCCGTTATAATCAAGCCTTGCATAATGCCCTGTGGCCACATAAAAGGCATCCAGTTCCAGCGCCTTTTTCAGCAATGCGTCAAATTTTATATACCTGTTGCAGGCTATACATGGATTTGGGGTGCGTCCATGTACATATTCATCTACAAAATAGTCAATAACCTTTTCTTGAAAAATATCTTTAAAATTAAGCACATAATGTCTTATACCGAGGCTGGATGCAACCCTCCTGGCATCCTCTGCAGCAGAGAGAGAGCAGCACCCTCCCTCTCTTTCTACCCTTTCCCCTGGCATATCTGGCCATATCTGCATTGTCACACCTATGACCTCATATCCCTGTTTTTTCAAAAGATAAGCGGCTACGGAGCTGTCTACCCCGCCGCTCATACCCAGTACAACCCTCTTCTTGTTCATGTCTCACCTCATATCATCTTAACTGTTTCTTAACCTGCCAACCAATTCGGCAAGTTTTTCAACTGCCTCATATATTTCCTCAATCTCATTATATCTTCCCAGAGAAAACCTTATGGAAGACCTGGCCTCTTCTTCAGTAAGCCCCATAGCCAGAAGGACGTGGGATGGCTCTAATGAGCCCGAGGTGCAGGCAGATCCACTGGAGGCATATATACCTGCCATATCCAAGTTTAGCAAAAGCGTATCACCGCTTACACCATCTATACATATATTTATTATACCTGGCAGCCTCTTTTCAGGATGTCCATTTAGCTTCACGCCACTTATAGACGAGAAAATTTTATCTATCATCCTGTCCCTCAAATATATTATTCTTTCATTCTCATCATCAAATCCTTTCAATGCCAGCTCAATGGCGCAACCCATTCCTACTATACCGGGTACATTTTCCGTTCCCGCCCTGCGGTTTCTCTCCTGGCCACCACCATGAATGAGTGGGTAAATCTCTGTACCCTCCCTTATATAAAGGGCGCCTATGCCCTTTGGTCCATAGAACTTGTGGGCTGAAATAGACAAAAGGTCTATCATATCTTCATTCACATCTATGGGAATATGGCCCGCAGCCTGTACCGCATCTGTATGAAGATATATACCGTTCTCATGAGCAATCCTGCCTATTTCTCTTATGGGCTCCACTGTACCAACTTCATTATTGGCATACATAATAGAAATTAGGATTGTGTCTTTGCTTATTGCCCTTTTAATATCGTCGGGATCAACCATGCCATATTTGTCAACCGGCAGATATGTCACCCTAAATCCTGAACCCTCTAAGAAACGTGCTACATTGAGAACTGCATGGTGTTCAATGGATGTGGTTATGATGTGATTGCCCTTATACTTTAATGCAGATGCTATCCCTTTCAACGCCCAGTTGTCGGCTTCACTGCCTCCACTGGTGAAAAAGATTTCAGACGGCCTGGCCTTTATAGCCCTGGCCACCTTCTGCCTTGCATTGTCTATAGCATCCCTGCATGCAGCAGAAAAATAATATATGCTGGAAGGATTGCCATAATGCTCCTCATAATATGATACCATTTCTTTTAAGACCTCAGGGGCCACTTTTGTTGTTGCTGCATTGTCAAGATAAATCATAATATGAATTCCACCAACCTATATATAAAACATGTAGGACTCATCAGGATGCATTTTTCTGTAGTCATCCACCATATCTTGAAGAGTGATAGAATCTACCACCTGGTTTATGCTGTCCCTTATTTTCTTCCATACTATTCTGGTAGGACAGTACCCAGACCTATCACAGACCGATTCCTCATCATCAATCACACACTCCACAGGAGCCAATGGTCCTTCCAGAACCCTTATCACCTGACCGACCGTTATCTCTTCTGGAGACCTGGAGAGGACATATCCACCCTGTGCACCCCTTGTGCTGCTAACCAATCCTGCTTTCCTCATGGTGGCTATCAGCTGCTCGAGATAATGCTCAGATATATACTGCCTATCTGCAATAGTCTTGAGGGAAAGTGGTCCCTCTCCATAGTTTATAGCCAGTTCAAACATAGCACGAAGTCCATATTGACCCTTTGTTGATAATCTCATAGGATCACCGCCTTTTAATGCCTACTAATATACTCGGAATTACAAAATAAAGATAACATATATATCTGCTATAGTCAATAACTCGACCTTAAGAATTCAAGCCACTCTTTTATCTTCGCCTCATATCCCTGCTCTGTCGGTACATAATACCTCTTGCCCTCAAACCCTTCCGGCAGATACTGCTGTTTTATATAATGATTGGGAAAGTCATGGGCATATTTATAACCTATTCCATTTCCCAATTTACCAGCCCCATCATAATGCGCATCTTTGAGGTGAGCTGGTACCTCTCCACCTGGATTTTTCTTCACATCCCCGGCGGCCATATCAATGCCCATGATAGTAGAGTTGCTCTTAGGAGCACAGGCCACATAAAGGGCTGCCTGAGCCAATATAATCCTTCCCTCCGGCATACCAATCCTTTCCACCGCTAAAGAGGCTGCAGTAGCAACCATGATGGCTCTTGGATCGGCATTGCCCACATCCTCCGATGCACATATCATAATTCTCCTGGCTATAAATTGGGGATCCTCCCCTGCCTCTATCATCCTGGCCAGCCAGTATAGAACCGCATCAGGGTCAGATCCCCTCATGCTTTTGATGAAGGCAGAGATTATATCATAATGATTATCTCCATTTTTATCGTATTTCAGTATCTTATGCTGGGCAGAGTCCGCAATGGTATCCATATCTATGTGGATTGTGCCATCACTATCAGGTGTTGTAGTAAGATATGCCAGTTCCAGTGCATTTAGCGCTACCCTGGCATCACCGTCTGATACCTGTGCAAGATATCCTAGAGCCTCATCGTTGATATCGATTTTTGACCTACCCAGCCCTTTATTTTCATCCTTGACAGCCCTCATCACAATGCTCATTACATCATCTTCCGTAAGTTTCTTTAGCTCTACAACAAGGGAACGGGATATGAGGGCACTGTTTACCTCAAAATAAGGGTTTTCAGTGGTAGCACCGATAAGTATTATTGTGCCGTCTTCCACCGCAGGTAGAAGGGCATCCTGCTGGGCCTTATTGAAGCGGTGTATCTCATCTATAAAGACGATGGTCTTTTTATTATACATGCCCAGGCGATCAGCAGCTTCCTGTATGACCCTTTTTATATCAGCCACACCTGATGTTACTGCGTTTATCCTCTCAAAGTGTGATTTAGTGGTATTGGCTATAATATGGGCAAGCGTCGTCTTTCCTGTACCAGGTGGCCCATATAGTATAAGGGATGTAAGCCTATCCGCCTCTATCGCCCTCCTGAGGACCTTTCCTTTGCCCAGTATATGTTCCTGTCCGACAAACTCCTCTAAGCTATCAGGCCTCATCCTCATGGCAAGAGGCATTGAAGATTTTGCATTCTTTTGTCTTGAATACTCAAAGAGGTCCATAAGAACATCCCCTTGAAACAAATATGATTTGGGTGTTTGAAGGTATTTTACTAAGGTTGCATTTGACGCTTACTATTATTCTACACTATGCTCTTACATGAGAATCGTTTTTAGATACCAACCAATTCATGTGATATATCCTGTACTGCCTTTAGGACAGTGTATACGTCTTCTCTCTGCACATCCTTGTGTGTGACAAACCTCATGCCGTAGTCCGGAGAACCGTTGGCCTTTATTCCCCTATCATACAGCATAGAGACAAACCTATCGCCGTTTATACCCAGGCCTTCTATGCTAAAGACTATTATGTTGGTCTGTACTGTCTCCATATTTATGTTTATACCCTTTATGTTGGCCAGGCCATCAGCCAGTATCCGGGCATTTTCATGGTCCTCAGCCAACCTATCCACCATTTCTGTCAGGGCAACAATACCAGCCGCAGCAAGAAAGCCGGACTGCCTTAAGCCACCGCCAAGCATCTTGCGGTATTTACGCGCCCTCTTTATAAAATCCTTTGTACCTACCAGAAGTGAACCAACCGGAGCACACAGTCCTTTAGAAAGGCAGAATTGGACGCTGTCTGCATACTGTGCAATCTCTCTGGCAGGTACACCGAGGTATATGGCTGCATTAAATATCCTCGCTCCATCCAGGTGGATGGGTATACCATGTCTGTGGGCCATTTCATATATATTTTTCATGCGCTCCAGAGGGGTAACAGTACCTCCAGCCCTGTTATGTGTATTTTCCAGACATATAAGTGCGGTCTTAGGATAGTGTATGTTCTCCGGCCTTATAGCCTTTTCTATATCCCCTACCTCCATCATACCGTTATGGCCTTTTATGGATTTTACCTGCACTCCTGAGAGAAATGCTGTGCCTGCAACCTCATGGGTAAATATGTGGGCTGTCTCTTCCAGTATTATTTCATCACCGCGGTTTGTATGGGTCAAGACCGCTGTTTGATTTCCCTGTGTGCCGCTGGTGACAAAAATGGCAGCCTCTTTACCCATTATTTCGGCAGCCATTTCCTCTAACCGATTTACTGTAGGGTCTTCACCATAAACGTCATCCCCCACCTCTGCACTGTACATGGCCTCTCTCATGGCCTGGGTAGGCTGTGTAACAGTGTCGCTTCTGATATCAATATACCTCATTTCAATTCCTCCTCGTATTATTTTAATTTTCCTGGAATGTTTTACAAGCATGTCATATAACATCCAAGGCAGCCTTAAAGCGAGTCTATGATACTCTTAATGAGTGGCAAATGTAGCCAGGGCAGCAGGCAAGGACGCCTGTTGAGCCGATACTGAGGCATGGACGCCGAATAGAGGCGTATCCGGCGGAATGCAGAGACGAATCTTAGAGTATCAAGACGAACGCCCAGGTACCGGGATGTTATTGACAAGCATATTTATTAATCAATCTTTATATCAAGCCCTGTAGGGACTATGTTTATCCATGTCTTACCTGGATTTAATAAAACCTCCTCGCCATTTTCATCATAGTATTTCACCGGAGATGTCTCTCCTGTCCTCTCCCATAGGCATTTAATCTCCCTGCCTCCACTAATTATCACTGCATCACCACTGCCAGCCATGGTGATTTCCAATCTTCCCTCATTGTCAAGTACCCTATGCCTGTGAAACTCTATTATCATATTATCTGCATAAAGCTGTTTGCCACTTTCTCTATCTGTATGGGCTTTATCCCCTATATACCTCATATAGTGTCCATCTTCTTCATCATAAATATATTTAATATCAAAGTCTTTGTTGTATGGTATATCTATTGATGATACCTCTCTGCTATTTCCTTTATCATTGAATTTAAACTGATAGTTATAACCATTTGATACGCTCTTTATTTCTTTCAGTGCTTTAAGTGAGATATATGTTGCATGGGGGTCCTTTCTGCTTTTGTCCTTAAAGAAAGGCTTATCCATGTGCATAGCGTCAAAATCTCCAAGCTTGAGCTTCTGGATATCAATATAGGCCTGGGTAGATCCCCCCACATGCACAAACTCGGCACCCCAGCCTTTAGCTATATCCACAAAATATGGTCTGGCACTTCTTACAGGCCCTACTACTTCAGGGTATGTATTGTTAAATAGTGCAAGAAATCTTGTGATACCGCCTTCTGCCAAAACCTCATAGACTATATCCGCATCAATAAGGCCTGACTGCGGCCTGGCCGCTGGGGTATTCTCAATAATTACAGCAAATAGCCTGTCTCCAGGCAAACTATCAGATATTCCCGTAGTCTTAGAAGCATATGTACGTACCTCCTCTTTCTCGCCGCTGTTATCTTTGGCCATATCTTCAGCCTGAGATACGTTGTTCTTCGAAGGTTCAACCTCATTCTTTCCACCATTACTGCAGCCAGAAATCAATAGAGCTAATATTAAAAAAAGCAGAATGAATCTTTTCATTTAGGTCTTCAGCCTCCGTAAGTTTATTGTTTAATCTAATTATCCCTTCACAAAAAATTATTGTCAATAAAAAAATAGCGCTGTGCGCTATTTGACAACATATTTTATTACCGGTTTAAATCTGCGGCTTTCTTTAAACCTGGGTTCGAAATAACGTATCAGAAGATAGGATATTATTGTGAACGCAAATCCAGAAAGAGCAGCTATTATCTCATTGGGTTTGCTTAACCCAAAGATGGGAAAAGCAAAGTATCCTGCAAAAACCCCCAGAAAGAATGACAACAATGGTATCCCGTAGATAATCATAGATGCACCCAGAAAATCATTATTTTCCATCTCTACCTCTACCTCGTCGCCCTCCTGAGCGCCAGCCTCATTGTAAACATCCAGATAAAATTCCTCGCCCTTGCTCACAGGACACGCATGGCAGCCACCACACATTTCCCCTCTTATCACCATAATCCTGGCCATCTTATCATAGGTTTTTATTACCCTCGCTTTTTCCAGCATACAGATCACCTCACTTCATGAATTTGAGGACAGTGTCAACAAGCTCATCCAGCATATCGTCCTGCTTTTCCGTATTTAAGGCATTTTTAACGCAGCCCATAGCATGACTTTTTAAAAGAATCGCCCCTACCTTTTCCAACGCTGACTTAGCTGCTGCCACCTGCACCAAAACATCCACGCAGTATTTGTCCTCTTTTATCATATTCTGTATACCTTTAACCTGTCCTTCTATCTTGCTTAGCCTCCTTAAGAGGTCATCCTTTTTATCCTCATAGGAGTATGTGTTATGACAGTACTCCCTATCATCCATGTCACTCACCCCCCTAATACCCCTCACGGGTATCTATAATAATTATATGTTTTATTAGTACAGAAGTCAATAAAAAAACTCCCCACGGTGCCGATCATTGAGTGGTTGTTGAACCTGTTCTCTCACAGGTGGGTGCCCTCCTGACTGCCGCACATTTCCACTCTAAGGAGGCTTATGTTTGGGCAACCAGAGTCCAGGCCCCTTTATATTGGTGTTGGCCCAATATCTCACTCAACTCCCGAACACTGCAGGGTCTTTCTTCGATTTATATAATAACACTTTTTTAAAGCTATTTCAAGGAAAAAGGTTTCCTTTTATTGTTTTCAAGCTAAGAGACACACCCTCTCAGGCTGCAATGTGTTGATCAATGACTGAAGATTTGTCCCTTAAAGTACATTAAATATCCAGCTTAACATGCAGCTCCTTGAGCTGTTTGGCATCTACCTCTGATGGAGCCTCACTCATAAGACATGAAGCATTCTGCGTCTTGGGAAAAGCTATAACATCTCTTATGCTTTCGCTGCCTGTAAGCAGCATTACCATGCGGTCGAATCCATAAGCAATGCCACCATGGGGAGGGACGCCGTACTTGAATGCCTCAAGGAAGAACCCAAACCTGTTTTGAGCATCCTCATCAGAAAAGCCAAGCACATTAAACATTTTTTTCTGCATCTCTCTGGTGTGGATTCTTATACTTCCACCTCCAAGCTCTGTACCGTTTAATACCATGTCATATGCCTTTGCCCTTACTTTGCCGGGATCGGTATCTAAGAGAGGTATATCCTCATCCTTTGGTGAGGTAAAGGGGTGATGCTTTGCAACATATCTGTTCTCTTCTTCACTCCACTCCAGAAGTGGGAAATCCACTATCCAGAGGAGTTCATACCGGTCTCTATCAATAAGGTTCAACCTGTTGCCAAGTTCAAGTCTCACATGACCCATAGCATCGCATGTCTTTTCAAATTCGCCTGCTGCAATAAGAATGAGGTCGCCAGGTTCGGCCGATACAGTCTTTAATATGCCATTGACTTCATCGCTGGTTAGATATTTAGTGAGTGATGATCTGACCTCCCCTTCCTGCGTATACATCACCCAAAGCAGGCCCTTAGCACCATAGGTTTTTGCCACCTCGGCCAGGCCATCTATCTCTTTCCTTGCGAGGCCAGCACATCCTTTTGCGTTAATGGCTTTTATACATCCTCCAGAGCTTATTGCTTCCTTAAAAGCATTGAATGATGAGCCCTTTAAAACATCCGAAATCTCCACAAGTTCCAGTCCGAACCTTACATCGGGCTTATCTGAACCATACCTGTTCATCGCCTCATTATAGCTCATCCTCGTTAACGGAAGGCTTAACTCTATTCCAAGTATTTCTTTAAAAACCTCTGCGATGAGTTTCTCATTTATATCCAATACATTATCCATATCAACAAAAGACATTTCTATGTCAATCTGAGTAAACTCAGGCTGCCTGTCTGCCCTGAGGTCCTCATCCCTGAAGCAGCGTACTATCTGATAATATTTGTCAAAACCGGATATCATAAGGAGCTGCTTGAAAAGCTGCGGAGATTGCGGCAGAGCGTAAAACTTGCCTGGCTGCACACGGCTAGGTACCAGATAATCTCTGGCTCCTTCAGGGGTGCTTTTGGTAAGCATGGGGGTCTCTATTTCTATGAAACCATTATTATACAAAAAATCCCGCACCACTTTGGCTATTCTGTGCCTTGTTATAATGTTTTTTTGCATAGCAGGCCTTCTAAGGTCAAGATATCTGTATTTGAGCCTGACATTATCTGAAACTTTCGTGTTATCCTCAACCAGGAATGGTGGCGTTTCAGCCCTGCTTAATATCTTTAGTTCTTTTGCCTTTACCTCTATACAGCCGGTAGACAATTTATCATTCACCGCCTCTGGCGATCTCTTTACCACAGTACCTGATACTGCTATTACGAACTCATTCCTCAGATCACCAGCCCGTGAAAATAAATCCTTATCCCATTCCTCATTAAACACTATCTGAATGATACCTGTCTTGTCTCTCAGGTCAATAAATATTAGGCTTCCCAGATCTCTCCTTCTGTTGACCCATCCCATTAGTGTCACTTCTCTGTCGACATCTTTTAAATCTAAAGTACCACACATATCTGTCCGCTTCATTCCACCTAAAAGTTCAGTCATCCTGCCTTCCTCCTATTATATCTTTTACTGACTTTATTCCTTCATCATCAAGAGTAATTTGGACCGTTGATCCATCAAACATATTTTTAACTGCTGCTATACCATTTTTTATTTCATCATCACCTATGACAATGGCATATCTTGCATTTAACCTATCCGCATATTTCATTTGAGCCTTGATGCTCCTGCCCATATAATCACTTTCTGCAGAAATACCCATGCCCCTTAATGTATAAAGTACCTTTAAAGCAATCTTTTTACCTTCATCACCCATAGGAGCAATATAAACATCAAGCATTGGTTGGTCAGGTATTTTTATACCGTACGCATCTATTACGTTTAGAAGTCTTTCTATGCCGAGTCCAAACCCGATACCCGGCATATCAGGGCCACCACACTCCTTTACAAGGCCATCGTACCTCCCACCGCCGCATACCGTCCCCTGGGCGTTATTATTTTCTGAAATGATTTCAAAAGCAGTTTTGGTGTAGTAATCCAACCCTCTAACTATTCTTGGATCTATCTCATAGGCTATGTTCAACACCTCAAGATAATCTTTTAACCTGTCAAAATGTGTCTTGCAGTCATCGCACAAATAATCCAGCATGAGCGGGGCATCATTTAGTTTTTCACTATCCACCTTGCAGTCCAATACCCTCATTGGATTTCTTTCATACCTTATCTTGCAGTCTGAGCACAGCTCTTGAAGTTTTGGCTTTAAATATTCCTTTAATGCGTTGTTATACTCTTTTCTGCACTCGGGGCATCCCACGCTGTTGATATGAAGCTTTAAACCCCTTATACCCAATCTTTCGAAAAAGTTTACTGCCAGTGCTATAACCTCTGCATCTATTGCAGGGTCGCTGCTTCCAAAAGCCTCTATTCCAAACTGGTGAAATTCTCTTAACCTGCCTGATTGCGGCTTTTCATAACGGAAAGCAGGTATAATATAGAAAAATTTTGATGGCTGTTGATCTGCATAAATATTGTTTTCTATAAATGCTCTTACAACCGGGGCTGTACCTTCAGGTTTTAGAGTTATACTCCTTCCGCCTTTGTCCTCAAATGTATACATTTCTTTTTTAACTATATCTGTTGTCTCCCCCACGCCTCTCTGAAATAGCTCGGTGTGTTCAAATGTAGGGGTGCGGATTTCTTTATAATTGAAATCCCTGCATATCTCTGCAAACTTTTGTTCTACAAATCTCCACTTATATACCTCCTGAGGAAGTATATCTTTTGTCCCTCGGGGAGCTTTAGTTAACATTTACCATACCTCCCATGTAATAGGCAAATTATAGTAATTCTTAGGCCTGACATATGTCTGCATCTTAATATACAAATACCCCCGTCCTCGGCTTACTCTGCCAGGGACGGGGGTTACCCGCGGTGCCACCCTGATTGGTTTTACCCAACTCGGTTTAAATAACGCAGAAAATGCGTACAGACCTACTATAACCTTCGGCCTGTAAACTCCCGGGTGTCTTTCACGAATAACTGCTGCCTGAAAGGACTCTCAGTCACGGCCCCTTCTCCCTGTAGGTAATTATCCGTTACTCTCCCGTTCATAGTTTTTCTCTGTAGTTAAGTTATTATATATAATAATCGATATCCTCCATATTGTCAATAAAAAATTGAGTTTGCACTATTTCATAAAGGGATTTAACTTTCTTTCCCTACCTATGGTAGTAGATGGCCCATGGCCTGGCCATACCTCCATTTTATCCGGCAGCTTTTTAAAAACCACATCAAGGGTATTTCGCAGGACATGTGGTGACCCCCCGGGAAAATCTGTCCTACCCACCGATCCTGCAAACAGGGCATCGCCGCAAATACACTTGCCATCAAATATAAGGGAAATGCTTCCAGGAGTATGCCCCGGCGTATGTCTTATCGTAACTTCTATATCGCCGATCTTAATAATATCGCCATCCTCAACCAGTTTATCTCCCTTAAGCGATACATTTTGCCCCGATATCCATGGTGAAAGGTTCAGCTCTGGATTTTCCAGCACCTCTTCCTCAAGCCTGTGCAGAATAACCTCCCTGCAGCCGGTCATAGTTTTGATCTCTTCGAGGGCTCCACAGTGGTCATAGTGGGCATGGGTAAGTACAATGTATACAATGTCAATACCAACTTTATTTATCACGTCTATTATTTTTTTAGGTTCGTCTCCAGGGTCTACAATGATTCCTTCCTTTTTTACCTCATCAGCAAGTAGATAACAGTTTGTCATGCCCATTCCTACCGATATCTTTTCAAAAATCATTATCGTTGCCTCCTAAAACTGCTTCTCACTGTCCATCAGAATAGTTACTGGCCCATCATTCTCTATCTTAACAAGCATCATAGCCTGGAATATTCCTGTTTCCACCCTTACATCATACTCCCTGCATTTTTTCGTAAAGTATTCATACAGGGTCTTTGCCTTTTCTGCACCCGCAGCCTTCATATAGTTTGGTCGTCTGCCTTTTTTGCAGTCTCCATACAGAGTGAATTGGGAGACAATCAAAAGCTCACCTTTAACATCAAGAAGAGATAGATTCATTTTGCCTTCGCTGTCATCGAATATCCTTAAATTCACCAATTTTTCTACAAGATAATCCGCATCTACTTCTGTATCATCCTCTTTAACACCCAAAAGTACAACCAGACCTTTACCTATATTTCCAACGGTTTTCCCGTCAACTTCAACACTGCCCGACACAACCCTCTGTATTACAAGTCTCATCTTAGCACCCCTCAAACAGCATTTATCCTGAATACGTCCCTTACCCCATTTAATCCCTTGAGGCGATTCATTATCTTTTCCAATTCATCTTTGGTATTTATTTCTACAGTCATATTTATAACTGCACGGTTATCTCTGCCTGTCTTTGCATTCACCGCTTTTACAGGTACCTTATTGTCCGACAGCACACCGGTAATTTCTGAAGGAAGGCCATACCTGTCTACTGCATATACCTGAATGTCGGCCTGATATCCTTCTGATACCTTGCTGCCCCAGTCAACAGCTATGAGTTTACTTTTATCTACATTTACCCCATTCACATTCGGGCAGTCAACCCTGTGTACAGACACACCCCTGCCCTTGGTTATATAGCCAATTATCTCATCACCGGGAACGGGGCTACAACATTTAGCTATTCTAATGAGGACATTATCCACACCGGGTACACGTATGCCATTTTCTGTCTTCTCGCGTCTCTCTTTTTTCGACTTTGTTTCAGGCCTGGCCTCTTCAACAATATCCTTTGTCAATTCCTTCCGTTCTCTGTATATCTCGCGAATTCGCGGCATCACCTGAGAAGTAGCCAGACCACCGTATCCTAAAGCCGCATATAGGTCCTCCACGCTCTTAATCCCAATCCTCTTTGCCGCTTCTTCAAGGATTTCATCAGTGGAAATATACTTCGGCCTGCGCAGTCTATTCAGTTCATGCTCCAGTATTTCTTTACCTCTGGCAATATTCTCTTCTCTTCTTTCTTTCTTAAACCACTGTTTTATCTTGTTCTTTGCCTGGGAACTTTTTACAACGCTCAGCCAGTCACGACTTGGACCTCTCTCCGTATTTGTAGAAGTGATAATCGATACTATATCTCCATTGTTCAGTTTATAGTCCAGCGGCACCAGTTTGCCATTTACCTTGGCGCCAACACATCTGTGTCCAATATCCGTATGGATAGTATATGCAAAGTCTATGGGAGTTGAGCCAATCGGCAGGTTTATCACATCGCCCTTTGGTGTAAAGACATATACCTCGTCTGTAAACAGGTCAATCTTAAGAGTCTCCATAAATTCTCTTGCATCCTTTAATTCTCCCTGCCACTCAAGAAGCTGTCTCAGCCATGAAAGTTTCTCGTCAAATTGATCTTCATTCTTTTTACCCTCTTTATATTTCCAGTGGGCAGCTATTCCATATTCAGCAGTCCTATGCATTTCCCATGTCCTAATCTGCACTTCAAAGGTCTCTCCGCCTGGCCCGATCAGCGTGGTATGAAGTGATTGATACATATTAGGTTTAGGCATGGCTATATAATCTTTAAAACGGCCTGGTATAGGTTTCCACATGGTATGCACTATACCCAGGACGCCATAGCAATCCTTTACTGTATCCACAATTACCCTAATGGCTGTAAGGTCAAATATCTGTTCAAAATTTTTGTCCTGTTCTTTCATCTTCTTATATATACTATAAAAATGTTTAGGACGGCCGTCTATGGTGGCCTTGATACCAATTTCATCCAGTTTTGCCTTCAATTCGGCAATAATATTCTTTATATACTCTTCTCTCTGGGCTCTTTTTTTGGCTATCTTCTCAACCAGATCGTAATAACCCTCCGGGTCCAGGTAGCGAAGAGATAAATCCTCTAACTCCCATTGTATCTTAGATATGCCCAGCCTATGAGCGATAGGAGCATAAATCTCCAGGGTTTCCTGGGCTTTTTCCCTCTGCTTATCCGGCGGTATATATTTGAGTGTCCTCATGTTATGAAGTCTGTCTGCCAGCTTGATGAGTATAACCCGTATATCTTTCGACATGGCCAGGAGCATCTTGCGCATATTCTCCGCCTGCTCCTCAACCTTGGAGCTGCTGTCCTTATTGTCCTTTCTATCCTGGTCATCTACCTTAGAACCACTATCTATCTTGCCCAGTTTTGTAACCCCATCCACCAGATCAGCTATCTCCTTGCCGAAATCATTTTTTATTTTCTCATAGGTAACTTCCGTATCCTCAATGACATCATGAAGCAACCCCGCACAGATAGTAGGGGTATCCATCTGAAGATCAGCCAGAATTTCTGCTACTGCTGTAGGATGAACAATATACGGTTCTCCAGAAAAACGCTTCTGCATAGCGTGCTTTTCCATTGCATAGCTATATGCCTTATCTATAAGCTCAATATCTGCTTTTTTGTTATACTCCATGACTTTGTCCAGAAGGTCATCTAACATATTTCCACCCTTTTTATATTTTAATTTATTAAAACATATAACATCAAAATACTTAGACATTATATGTAATAATTATTAAGTCAATGATTATCACTGGCTTATGCACGGATACCTGTTACCTATTAAGTTATATAATATCAAATACTATACAGGATACTGAACTAAACTCTTCACATTATACTTTTTAAGGCGCTCTCTGCCACCCAATTCTGTAAGCTCAATCATAAAAACAAATGCTTCTACTATACCGCCCAGCGATTCCACAAGATGTGCTGTGGCTGACACAGTCCCTCCTGTAGCCAGGAGGTCATCCACGATAATTACTTTCTGTCCTGGTTTTATTGCATCCTTATGTACCTCAAGGGCATCCATACCGTATTCCAGTTGATATTCATATTTTTCAACTTCTGCAGGCAGTTTACCTGGTTTCCTTACAGGCACAAAACCAGTACCCAGTTCATAAGCAACCGCAGAACCCATTATAAACCCTCTTGCCTCAGGTCCAACTACAAGGTCAATTTCACTGCCATAAAAGTCTTCACATAATTTTTTAATTACATATCGGAAAGCCTTAGCATCATTTATCACGGGAGTAATGTCTTTAAAACTAATACCTTTTTTGGGAAAATCTTCTTTAATCCTTATCATTGACTTTATGACCGCAAGATCCACGTTATACCCTCCTAACCACAATTTATTTTGCTTTAACTAAATAATTATAATCTATAAATGAAAGTATATCAAGAACATTAATAGTCACTAATTAATTTATATTCGGATTTATTTATTCCTCCACTGAATTACTTTTTCCAACATCTCCATTCATTGGTTTGAATTCTTTGTTTGCAGCATGTTGCACCTGTTGTTCCAATTCTTGCATTTTCTTCATTAACTCTTCATTTTCTTTTTCCATAGTCTTTATTTTGTTATTAAGTCCTTTTATTCTCAAGCTACTTCTTATCTGGCCAAAAATACCTACTATGCCTATGGCAAGAGCACCTATGGCTGCAGATAATAAAATTACCAGTGCCTGCGATATGGTATAGTGCCAGTATAAGAAATTGATATTGACCGGAGCTGCATTAGATATGGCAAAAATAGATACAAGTATTGCAAATATAAGCACAAGAATTATATAATATTGTCCTTTCATAATACTTCCCCCCTTATACAAATTATATTTGGTCTTATTATCCTGGCCTGTGAAATATCACACTGAATAAAAGCCAAAGCCCAAGTATAACGGTTATGCAAAATGTCAAGAAACCTATAAAAGGCATACCAAAGATATATGGCCTCATATCTATCTGCATGAACATTGCTGAAGCAATTGACAAAGCAGC
Organism: Thermoanaerobacteraceae bacterium; assembly: GCA_030016635.1. Classification (GTDB taxonomy): domain Bacteria; phylum Bacillota; class Thermoanaerobacteria; order Thermoanaerobacterales; family UBA4877; genus JASEJQ01. The sequence goes on from JASEJQ010000008.1 coordinate 45,072, forward strand.
AACCAGCACACTCAAGGACAGCTTGTTGGATGCATAGTTAATATCATCTCGTATCTTCTGGGTCTCAATAAAGCGGATCTTTAGGTCCAGGTCGTTATTTTCCAGCCTCCTTAAAACCCTGGATATGTGTGTGGGCATCCTTGCTATATTTCCAACAGAGTCTTTGATACTGTCAAAACCTTCTTTAATCATTGACCTATAGTCATATATATATTTTAGGTTCTCTCGTAAAAATTGTGAAGCTGCCTCGGATAGTTTGAACTCCGGGTCAAGCTTTCTGCCCACCCCTTCAATTGTAATAAGGGTTTTCACCAGAAGAGTAAAATCAGCGGGCAGATGAACATAATATTTATATATTATGTTCATAAAACTGCGCAAAATTTCCTCCATGTTCACATTCTCAAGAGGGTTAATATAAAGTTCATCAAACATCTGGTACAGTTCCCTTGAAAACCCAAGGTAGTCTGTATTGCTGTCAACGGCATGTATCTCTTCCAGTCCTTCTAACACCATATCTACATCTTGATATATGAAGGACATGAAAAGCGTCCTCACAAACCTCATAAGATGCCTGTCCAGTCGTCCTACAACACCAAAATCAATTAGCGCTATTCTTTCATCTGATAGAACCAGAATGTTGGAAGGGTGGGGGTCGCCATGAAAGTATCCAAAAATAAAGACCTGTTTCATAAAGCTAAATGCCCCTAATTTTGCTATTTTTTTAATATCATAGCCTTCATCTTTGATTTTTTCTATATCTTTAACCGGTATTCCAACAATCTTTTCCATGGTAAGTACTCTTCTGCTGGTATAGTTCCAGTATATTTCAGGGATATATACCGACGTATCGTCCTTAAAAAGTTCTTTAAACCTTTCAGCATTTCTTCCCTCCTGGTGATAATCCAGCTCGCCTCTTATACCCCTTGATATCTCTTCCACTACCTCAGTGTATGATATGGGCCTGTCCTCATCTCTCTTATCCAGAAATCTTGCAATCGCAAATAAAATATCCAGGTCGCTGTTTATAATTTCTTCAACGTCAGGTCGCTGTATTTTTACTATAACCTTACTGCCATCCTTAAGTACAGCATTATACACCTGTCCTATGGATGCAGAGGCCAAAGGCACCTCATCAAATCTCACAAAAACATCTTCAACCGATAAGCCAATCTCTTCTTTAAAAATATGGTATGCAACAGCAGTTTCAAAAGGTTCTACTTTATCCTGCAGATGTGAAAGTTCGTCCGCCAGTTTTTCAGGTATTATGTCTGTCCTAGTACTTAAAAGCTGACCGAACTTAATAAAGGTAGGCCCCAGTTCCTGAAAGCATTGCCTCACTCTCACTTCAAATGGTACTTTTCTCTCTATTCCATTCCTCGGAATTATTCTGTAAGTAAGCTTATCTACGAGCTCATATAAGCCGTATTTGATAAAGGTATCAATAATACTGCTGAACCTCAGCACATTCCTTTTGTTAACATGTATTTTAAATATATCCATATACTCACCTATTTTTAAAGGGCGGCATAATACCTATCTTTTGTATTATAGCCACCCTTTAAAAGCTTTAATCCTTATTAAGTTTATTTTCTAATTCTACAATCCTTGCGTTCAATTCATTTACCTTTGAAAGCAGCTCGTTATACTCATCCCGGGTGATTAGATTGGCTTCCTTTACCATGGAGTTTAACTCCTCTTCAAATTTCTCCTTCAGCCTGCTCTTTTGTTTTTCCATATCGTCCATCAGTCTCGCAACGAAGTCGCTCCTATCTTCCTTTGCCAATTCGCCCCTCTTTATCAGCTCCTGTGCTATCTTTTCAGCCTTATCTTTGGTCAAATAGACAGCACCCATCCCGGCCAGAAAGGCTTCTTTTAACATACTTGCACCTCCAAATTATGTGGTCCTTAGACCTGATTTAGCAGTAGATTTTACGCCTTTTTCAGTCCTTTTCCATAGGTACCAAATCGGCGACGCAATAAAAATGGAAGAATATGCACCACTGGTTATACCAACAATAAGCGGCAGTGCAAACTCCTTAATAGAACTTGGACCAATGAAATAAAGGATTGTTATTGTAACCAGTGTGGTTAACGCTGTATTTATTGACCTTGTCATTGTTTGAGTTATACTGGTATTTATGAGCTCTTCAAGACCCATTTTTCTTTTGCCGTTCTTCAGATTTTCCCTTATTCTATCAAAGATGACTATAGTATCATTAATAGAATAACCGAGTATTGTCAGCATAGCAGCTACAAATGAGCTGTTAATCGGTATCTTGAATAAAGCATATACCGCATAAGTAACCAAAAGGTCATGTATTAAGGCCACTATGGCTGCTACACCAAACTTATACTCAAACCTGATGGCTATATATATCAGCATGGCCACAGAGGCTATAACCACAGCCATCAATGCATTCCTGCGGAGCTCACTGCCTATAGTTGGGCCGACATTGTTTACTGCAAGTATGGCATCGGTCTTCAAATCATATTTTTTTAGTATATCATTAATAATATTCTGCCTCTCGCTATCAGGCATATCCACAGTTTTAATTATAACCTCATGTTTATAATCTCCCGCCTGCTGGACAAAGCTGTCCTTGCCAACATTGTATTTGTTTAAAATGTCATATATGTCACTATTGTTAAACTCTTTCCCAATATTTATCTGGATTACAGTACCACCGGTAAAGTCTATACCGAACTGCGGTCCATTTATCATCGTTGCTATTATTCCTGCCAGTATAACTATCAGAGATATAACAAAAAATATATTTCTTTTCCCAATAAAGTCAAACATCTTCAGGCCTCCTTATAGACCGAATAATTTCGGGTTCTTTGTGATATTCATCCCTACAACAGTATCCAGTATATATCTTGTTATTATTACTGCTGTCAACATACTGGCAAGTACACCTATTGAAAGGGTTACTGCAAATCCCTTAATAGGGCCAGTTCCAAGGTAAAAAAGCACTGCGCATGCTATGAGTGTTGTAACATTTGAATCCACAACAGTTGCCAAAGCTCTGTGAAAACCCTGGTCTATAGAAGCCCTGAGACTCTTGCCATTCCTTAACTCCTCTTTTAATCTTTCAAATATAATTACATTGGCATCCACTGCCATACCAATAGAAAGTATGATTCCTGCTATACCAGGAAGTGTCATTGTCACTTTGATAGCGGCAAAAACAATGAAGGATATTATTATATATATCAATAGGGCAATGTCAGCCACCAGGCCTGGCAGCTTGTAATATGCCAACATAAACAGCATGACCAGCAGTACCCCATAAATACCAGCCTGCAGGCTCTTTGTCAAAGCATCTTGTCCCAGTGTGGGACCAACAGTCCTTATCTCAATAGGCTTTAATGTAACAGGTAGCGCACCTGACCTTATCTGAATAGCCAGCTTTGATGCCTCGTCGAAGCTCTCAAGCCCGGTTATCACTGCATCGCCGCCTGTAATTTTGGACTGAACTACAGGAGCAGAAATTACCTTGTCATCAAGGACTATGGCTATCTGCTGTCCAATAAATTTTTCTGTAGCGTCGGCAAACTTTTTAGCCCCATCAGAGTTAAGACTAAGTGTCACCTGGGGAGCTTCTACCCCCATATTGTCCCTTCCCATCACAGCCTTGGAGTCCTTTATATCTGCACCTGTCAGGACTACTTTCCCGTCAGGCCCGATAAACTGAAGCTGAGCTGTCTGACCCAAAAAGTTTATTGCACTCTCCGGGTCGCTTACACCTGGCAACTCTACACGTATCCTGTTTGTCCCTTCAGCAACTATGACGGGTTCTGTAACACCAAGGGCATTTACCCTGTTATCGATTATGGCTATGGCCTTGGATATGTCATCAGGTGTTACCTTACCCTGTGCCTCCATAACAGCATATACGCCGCCCTTTAAATCCAAACCCTGTCGAATATTTTTTTGAATGGGCTCAATTTTAAAGCTTCCTATTGTTATACCCTCTAACATAACATAAGATACTATAGCTATGATTGCTACAATTACAACAAACTTTACTGTATTTTTTACATTCATCTAAGGATGACCCCCTTCTCCAAACATAAGTACATTATAAACTTTTTGCACAGGAGCGTCAATAAATTAACCATTATACACCCCATAAACGGATAAACCTATATTATTTTACTTCAACATTTCTATAACTTCAATAAATTTTATTTATTTTTCCCATGGTATATATTATCTCAAATGTTAATATGCTCAGATGCCAATCTGGTATAGTTAAAAGCACTTCCTCTTATATGTTCAATTTCTTCTTCTGTTAATTCCCTTACAATCCGGGCAGGATCGCCATACACCATGCTATTTGATGGTATCTCTTTTCCGCCTGTTATAAGTGTACCTGCACCTATTATAACATTATCTCCTATTGCCACGTTATCCAATACTACTGTACCCATCCCGATGAGTACGTAATTCCCTATCTTACAACCGTGGATTATGGCTCTGTGACCTACAGTAACATAATCTCCAATAACAGTATCTGCGTTACTGCTCACATGCACGATACAGCCATCTTGAATGTTTGAATATCTTCCCACTATAATTTTATTGACATCACCCCTGAGGACGCTGCCATACCAAATGCTTGAAAAATCACCAATACTGACATCACCAATTACCGTCGTATCTTTTAGCACATATGCCTTTGGGCTTATCTGCGGAAGCTTGTCCTTATATTGTAATATCATAACTATTCTCCCATCAATCTTTCAACCTGCAGGGCTATAGCACACTCCAGCCTCTTTTTAGTTATATCGCATCCCAACCTGTAAGTTTTTTCAAGCCCGCCGCCCAGCTTTAGGTTGGAGGCATGACAACCGCCACTGCAATAAAATTTTGCCCAGCAGTTTTTACATTCTTGTTTTGTATATATATTGTTATTTAAAAAAATGTTGCCCAGCCCACCGTCTTTTATACCATCAAAAACATTGCCCATCATATATTCATCCATTCCCACAAACTGATGGCATGGATAAATTTTACCTGCTGGATCAACAGCAAGATATTCAAAACCAGCGCCACAGCCGGTAATCCTTTTAAGAGTACACGGGCCACCATTCAAGTCTATATTAAAATGATAAAAATTTATAGGGTCACTTTCTTTTTCCTTTTGGATACAGTAGTTCATAAGCCTCTCATATTCATTAAAAATCAGCGGTAGGTCTTCCTCTCTTATGGCATATTTACTATCTTCAGAAACTACCGGTTCTAAAGAAATTTCTCTGTAACCCAGGTCAGCAATAGCTTTCACATCCTCGGTAAAATCAAGGTTATAACGTGTGTAAGTACCTCTAATGTAATATTCTTTTTCTCCTCTGTCTTTTAGAAGTTTTTGTATATTCTTAACAATAGTTTCATAGGTGCCTACATTAGCATAATTGTGTCTGAATCTGTCGTTTATTTCTTTCCTACCATCTAAACTTAATACAACATTATACATATTTTTGTTTATAAATTCCACGGACTCATCATCCAGAAGGGTTGCATTCGTTGTTATGGTAAAGCTAAACTCTTTATCGTGTTCTTTACCCTTCTGCTTAGCGTAGTTTACCATATCCTTTACAACTTCAAAGTTTAAAAGAGGTTCTCCTCCAAAAAAGTCTATTTCAAGCAGCCTATTATTGCCCGAATTATCAATCAGAAAATCTATGCATCGTCTCCCGGTTTCAATGGCCATGTGACTTTTTTGCTGATTATAGCTGCCCGACGAGGCAAAACAGTAATCACAATTTAGGTTGCAGTCGTGGGCAGGATGAACACATAAAGCCCTGACTGATGGTTTATAATTATCCAAGCTATAACTCATATCCACATCTTTGGAAAACAAGAGACCATTTTCTACCAGTTCATTAATCTCATTTAAGGACTCGAGTATTTCGTCAATATCGTATTTATCCTTTAAAATTTCAATTATGTCATTTTCCATGTATTCAAGGTAAAGACCCAGTATATCATACGTAAGGTCATCTACCGTATGAATAGTTCCTGAATTAACATCCAATACAATGTTGCGTCCGTTTAACCTAAACCTGTGTATCATCTATTTATTCATCCTCCAGGAAAAAATTTAAAAAGCAGTATATATTAGATAGACTAATATTTACTGCTTATCTGCCCATTGTTTCAGTTCTTGGGGCATTTCTGATTTGCAACTGTACAGGAGGTTTTACATGCAGACTGGCATGAAGCATGACATCCCTCGCACTCGAATACTGTTGCTTTATTCTGGGGTCCATTTAAGGTTTTTATATGTTTCAAATAAATCCCTCCTTACTGTTTAAATCATTCATTATTATACCACAACTTGAGCAACATGGAAAACAATTTTATATATTTATGCCCCCAAGTTTAACAGTTCAACATACCCAAAATCCTCCCAAGTTTAACAGTTCAACATACCCAAAATCCTCTGTTATCATTGAGATCACAGGGGATTTTGGTTATGTAATGAAGAATATAATTATGGTTACATAACAGGCGCTTTATCGAAGCTGTATTTAAGTTGCCTAAGTTCGCTGACAGTTGGCAGCCTGAGGTCAGCATGGATGTCCAAGGATTCAAGGATCAGCTGCAAATCTTCAGTGGGTTTTGTGAGACGGTAGTAACCACCGGGAAGTGCGTCGGCCTTAAAAGAAGCAAGTGCATTTTTTATCCTTTCGGCAGTGATGCCTGCTTCCCAACCGTCTTCATTTACAGTGTCCTTACCTTGAAAT
>JASEJQ010000090.1 GCA_030016635.1 Thermoanaerobacteraceae bacterium
TTCCAGCACTTTATTTTTATATTTATTTGGTTTTATCTGTTAAACTCGGGTTATAACATACTGCTGCTGATGGTACAATTGCGTATCGTAGCTAATAATGATATTTTATCATTCACAATTAGTTATCAGGTCCTTTTAGAGATGAGATATATAAGCGGTAAAAGCTGGGATGATGTAGCAAGTGTTATGGGTTATGACAGGAGAACTATATTTAAAATTCATGGAAAAGCATTAAAAGAAATTGAAAAAATAAAAAGTTGTCACTAAATGTCATTGAATGTCACTATTTAATTATCGTATAATATAAAGTGTAAAGGTATAGAAAAATCAAGAGCACCATATGCTGTAGAATATGCCTAAGTTATATCGAATCGATTCTTAGGAAACGTAGCATTCTTGATAATGACAGCCCTTGAAGAAGAACTTTAAGGGCTTTTTTCTATGCCTGAGATATAGAAACAATATGAGCAATTAGTACCCATAACTATAAAACATGGGTAAAATATTTAAAAAATTACTTACATAGTAGTCATAAATTACACCTCAAAAAGTGTTGTCATAATTTTTGATGAATAATTAGTTGATTTTATGACAACACTAACATATAATATCAATAGGAGGGGTGTAGCTATGTTAAATTTTGAATTAATAGGAAAAAGATTTAATGAGTTACGAAATAGAAGTGGATTGACACAAAGTCAAATTGCAGAGTTTTTAGGTGTCGATCAAAGTTATATTTCAAAATGTGAAAAGAATGAGAGACAATTTAGTGTGGATATACTTGAGAAAGCTGCAGAACTATTTGGCTGTACTCTAGAATATTTTACAGATGAATCATCCGAATTCAAACCGATGCCTATGGCTCTTAGGGCAAGAAGCGTAGATGTGGAAGATTTAAAAACAATAGCTGCTATAAATAAAATCGCATTAAATTTACGTTTTATGGAAGGCTTACTCAAGGGGGAATAGACGTTGAAAGAAAGAATAGAATTAAACTCAGAAGCGATAAGTTTACGCAAAGATTTTGGAGAAGATGTCGACTCTCCAATAGATATATTCTCTTTAATTCACAACAATGATGATTTAACTATAGTATTTTATCCTATGAGTGATCGAGTAAGTGGAATGTGCATTAGAGATGGAAATAACAAAATAATCGGCGTTAATTCCAATTCAACTTATGGGAGACAACGTTTTACAATAGCCCATGAGCTATATCATTTGTTTTTCCATGAAGATTTTAAAAGTATTGTCTGTTCAAAAGATCTTGAAGCAAACAAAGACCCGCAGGAAAAAGAAGCGGATATGTTTGCATCTTATTTTCTAGCACCCTATGAGTCATTAGTTTACTTTATAAAAAATAAACTTAAAAAAGAAAAACACCAACTTGAAATTGAAGATATCGTAAAGATAGAGCAACATTATGGATTAAGCAGGCAGGCTACATTGTGGAGATTAATTAATGATGGATATATAACTCGTGAAAAAGCTAATACAATGAAGACTGGGATAATAGCTTCAGCTATAAAGCTTGGCTATGATGACAAATTGTATAAACCCACACCTCAAGAGAAGCAATATGCTACTTTTGGAAAATACATTAAGTTAGCTGAAGAATTAAAAACTAAGGAACTCGTTTCAACAGGTAAATATGAAGAATTATTGTTAGATGGATTTAGAGCTGACATTGTATACGGGTTTAATACACAAGAGAAAGAGAATTATGACTAACAAGCTGTTTTTTGATACCGACTGTATCTCATCCTTTTTGTGGGTGAAGGAAGAGAATATTTTATTTAAACTTTATCCAGGAAGAATTGTATTGCCTAAACAGGTTTATGACGAGTTGTGTAATCCCAGTATTCCGCATATAAAAAGTAAGGTCAATCAGCTATGTTTAAGAGGAGATATTTCAACAAAAGAAATACTAACAGATACAGAAGAATATAATCTATACTATGAATTAGCCATATCACCACCCAAGGGTGAAAAAAGAATCGGTAAAGGTGAAGCAGCAGCCATTGCTTTAGCCAAAACCTATGACGGAATTATCGCTAGCAATAATTTAAGAGATATATCTAAGTATGTTGAGAAATATAATTTAGAGCATGTGGCTACAGGAGATATATTAGTAACTGCATTAAATGCAGGCTATATCGATGAAACAAGTGGAAATCAGATATGGCGTAATATGCTCGCTAGAAGAAGAATGTTACCTACTAAGACATTTACAGATTATCTTAAGACAATTAGATAATAAGCTCTGGAGCATTTGCTTTCAGAGCTTTTCAAAGTAGTTCTTTAAATTTCTACAAAGTTAATATTTTTATTAACTTACCAGCAATAAAATGAACCACAGGCAATAAAGCTTGTGGTTTTTCTATGCCTAAAATTAGGAGCTGAAAACAATGAAATGTAAAAAATGCCTATGGGGAACATGGCTTACACGAAATAAAGTGTACTGTATGTTCCCCGTTTGTTTTAAAGAAAAAATTAAAAAGGAGAAAAGCTATGCCCAGGAAACCAAAACGCATGTGCAGCTACCCCGGCTGTCCAGAACTGACGGAAAGAAGGTACTGCGAGAAACATCAAAAGGAAGAGACGAAGAATTACAATAGAAGTAGAAAATATAAAAAGTTTTATAACAGCAGCAGATGGCAAAGGCTAAGGAAAAAGGTGCTAATAAAACATCCTCTTTGTGTAGAGTGTGAAAAAGCTGGAAGGCTTACTACTGCAACGATTGTTGACCATATCATACCCCATCGAGGTGATGAAGATTTGTTTTGGGATGAAGGTAACCTATATAGCCCCCTAACGTACTTGGAGAAAACCCGTACAAGTGATGATATAATAATAGGGGGTTGATTTAAATGATAAAGAAACAGTATACCGAAGAATTTAAAGAGCAACTTATAAAAAAATGTCAAGAAGTAGGTAATGTATCCCTGGTAGCTCGCAGGCATAATATCTCATCTAACACCATTCATGGATGGATACGAAGCATCAGAAAAAGGGGATCAGTAAAGCCGTTGCCCAGGAACGACGCAAAACGTATACTGGAGATAGAAAAAAGATTAGAAGACGTAAGCAGAGAAAATAATACCTTAAAGAAACTTTTAGGAGAAAAGGAGCTTGAACTTGCAGTACTAAGAGAACTGAGGGATAGGGTAAACCCTCGGTAACCGACAAAGTCGAAATAGCTAAAAGGTGGATAAATAAGGGTTACAGAGCATCCCTTATCCTGGGCTTTGTCGGATTGTCTTCATCCACATATTATGAAAACATCTCAAGGCAAAATAACACCCAAGAAAAATTGGAAACCAACGTATCTGTTACCAACAACAATACCGGGGGCAGGCCAATTCCGGGATATTCCCTAACCAACAAAGGTAAGAAAATATCCGATGAACAAATAAAAGAATGGTTGTGTGAATTAGTATGCAGCGATGGTTATCCTTATGGATACAATAAGCTTACCGTCTGCCTTAAGCAAGACTATAATTTGCTGATAAACCGCAAGAAGGTTTACAGACTGTGTAAGGAACTAAATATCCTGCGCCCCCAGCGAAAGGTACATAAAAGGCATCCCAGGCATTTGGCAAGGCCGGATAAAATAGAAGCACCAAATCAACTTTTGGAGATGGATTTAAAATACGGCTATATTGCAGGCACAGATTCATTCTTCTTTCAGCTATCACTAATAGACGTATTTGACCGGTCAATAATAGACTACCACCTGGGATTATCATGCACAGCAAAAGATGCTGTAAGGGTATTGAAAAATTCCCTGGCTAAAAGAGGCTTGGGTAAAGGCATGGCCTTACCCAAAATAAGGACAGACAACGGCCCACAGTTTATCTCTAACCAGTTTGAAGAAGCGATAGAGGAATTGGGCCTAATACATGAAAGAATCCCTGTAAAAACGCCAAATATGAATGCCCATATAGAATCGTTCCATTCGATTTTAGAAGATGAATGTTACAGCAGAAATGAGTTTAACAGCTTTATGGAGGCTTATTCCATCATAACAGAGTATATGGAATACTATAACCAGCGCAGAAGGCATGGGAGTATAAATTTCATGGCTCCCAATAGGTTTTATGAAGCATTCATGAGTAACACTGCAAGAATTGAATCTTTTAGTGCATAATCTCCGGAGTTAGGGAGTCAAGCCGCCGAGCTTAAGTTAAAGCCTGTTGGAGCTCTTGATGACGATATAGAAAAGATACATAGGTACATACAGGGTGTACCGGTTTTAGGCCCAATAAATGAACTTAAAAAATTTGTCCTTGCTAAGGACATAGACGAGATAATTATAGCCATACCGTCAGCACCAAAGAAGTTGATAAGGGATGTAGTAAACGAATGTATAGAGATAGGTGTGCAGGCTAAAACCCTGCCCGGTATTTATGAGCTTATAGATGGCAAGGTAAGCGTAAAGATGTTAAGGGATATCAACATCGAAGATCTACTAGGTAGAGAACCGGTAAAAATAATAGACCTAGCAAAGGACCTTATAAGGCTATCCGGGTTTGAACCCGATGTGGACATACCTATTGTATTTACCGGACTAAGGCCTGGAG
>JASEJQ010000091.1 GCA_030016635.1 Thermoanaerobacteraceae bacterium
CCAAATGATGTATCAAATTTAAATTCTGTCCCTACATTTTCTCCGGTTCTCTCTTTCACAAATAAACTAATAAGAACAATTTTTCTAAATGAGATCATGCCTGCTATCAGAAATACTGTAGAATACTTTTCAAAGTTAGTAATTTTGCTTAACCTAATTTTAAATATATCATCGTTTTTGGCTGATTTTTGTAAGATCTTTAAAAAGCTGATAAAATTCCCCTTTTACCGTATTATCAGGAGACCAGCCTCCATATCTAACTTTTATATATATTTCCCTGATATTTTTAATCACATTTGAATCAAAATAGTCTTTAGCCTTATCATTGATTTGAAAAGTTGTGTCGCTATTTTTTATATCAATCTTTTTCGTTTTACACATTCTAAGATATTTAAGGTAATAGATTCTTATATAATCAACAGGCGTCCTGCTCCTAAATATAATGGGTAGCCTTCTTATAGAATTGTTTTCTTTCTTCTCTGTTATAAATTCCCTGCTCTCAATATACTCCTCTTCCTCCCGTTTTAAATGAAACTGCCTACCGAATATCTTGATAAATAGCCAGATAATTACCACAAAAATGGTTATTTGCAGCAGTGTGTTCACTAATTTGTTTTTCATTAAAAATTCAATTATATCGGTCCTATTTATTTCCTCTATATTTTCAAAAGGAGGTTCTGAAACATTTATAGATATTTGCTGTCTTGCATTCGTGCTTATAATTTTTTTTACAAAGTAGACAATGAATTGCATCACATATCCTATACCAAATATAGGCCAGGATAGAAGATAAAAAAGCATATTTATAATAAAATTATAGATTTGATACAATGAATTGAAAATAAATTCCCTTACAGGCTTCATGCTAATAGTTAGTGACAAGGTTGTTATTATCGCAGAATATTTCAAATTGATTTTATTGATATCCATACTGTTTTTATTGTATTCCATATACCTGAGTGTCCTTAAAAGTACAACAGAAAAGACAAGATAAACTATTATATATGGTGCTGAAACGGTACTAAAAATATTCACATTTTTTCTTATAATAGAAATGCCAAATATTATAGCAACAAGTCCTATACCTTTTTTAAACATCTCCATAAATGAATAATAATCCATTTTACCTATATCCCTGAAAAGGAAAAAGATGACACAAAAAAATATTATGGTAAAATACGCTATATTGTTAATAGCTCTAAATGTCAAAAACAGTATAAACAAAGATGGGATAAGCGTATATATCCATCGTTTATCCTTTTCTTTCATAAAATAAGTAAAACAGGTCAAACTGCTGATTGCAATATAGATAATACTGTTTATCCTGCTTGATCCCATAATAGGGAACAAATAATTTATAATTCCAAAGACCAATGAAAAGTCACAAAATACTCTTATTATTAAGAGTCCATTCATACCATTCAAAACCTTCACCTTCTTTTAATAAATGCCAGTATATCACCATTTAGATATTCCATGTTTGTGTTTCCCAAAGTTATTACTATTGTCTTCATTGCTTTTTTGCTTAAGTTATTAATAGGTTCAATATAAGGTTCAAGAATTGAGGGTGTTATAATTACAAATGTAGTATAATTTCCGTTATTATTCATCTGTTTTAAGAGCAGTTCCTCAAAGCTCATACATATGTCATAATCAATTCTGCCTAAGTTCTCAACAATATTATAATAATGAGTTGCTCCGAATCCTGCTGCCTGTGCACTGCCCCCTCCATTATTCCCACTGTAATAGGCATCCGTTGTAAACCCGTAGGGTATGCCCGATTCTTCAAATTTTTCTACAACAGCCCTTGCAATGGAAATACATTCCTCGATCTCTTCCTGCTTTATTCCAGCCCAGAATGGTTTTGAACACTCTATATTCAATAAAACCATTACCGTATTATCGGATGTATAATCAAATTTTTTTACCATCAATCGTCCAGATTTGAGAGAAGACGGCCAGTGGATAGTCTTTTCCGGTTCAGTACCGGTATACTCCTTAATACCAATAGTTAAAACCGGGTCATCAATTATCCAACGTTTAACTGAAAAATCCCCATTATAATCTCCATAAGGTATTATCGTACTATCTAAGTCAGCAACCTTCGGCAGTACTACAATATCCTGAGAATAATCAACATTATCAATAGTTGTATTAAAGCCTAACAGATCACCTCCTATTAGGGTTACATCCCTGAAAATAAATCTGCCACGCTTATTGCAGTAAACCCTGTAATTCCTTTTTACTCTCTGATATGGCATAATTAACATCGTTGTAGTGTGATACACATAGTCTGCGGTAGGCTGTATAACAGCCTTAAATTTGTAGTTTAGGCTTGATGGGAACTTTTCAATTACCTGTAGAAATGTAACAGGAAGCATCTTTCTGTTTTCTACCACTGTTACCACTTCAAATTCTTCGCCTATTTCGACTATTTTTTTACTTATCTCCCTTCTATAAGTGAGATTATATAAAACATATTTCTTTGATATGGAATTAAGCGTTATACCGATTATTACCAAGAATATAAGTGCATAAATCATAAAAACACCCCTATATTTCCTCTGTAGGGACCTTTATGCTATCTATCATAGATTTAACAAACTCGTATATGTTCCGCCCTCTATTTATTCCTTTGATAATTATTCTGTGATTTAATACATAGGGTGCCATTTTCTTAACATCCTCTGGTATAACATAATCTCGCCCTTCTATTGCTGCACATGCTTGGCAAGCTTTAAATAATGCAACGGTCCCTCTGGGACTCACACCCAGCTGCACTCCGTCGTCTTTTCTTGTTGCATCGACAATATCCATAAGGTATCCCATTACATCATCAGAAATATTAACTTTGCTGTAGTTAGCCCTAACATATTCGATCTCATCTTTAGTTATCGTGCATTGTAGCTCTTCAACAATATTAGAGCGCCTGTTTCTCTTAACTATCTCTATTTCTTCATCTCGTTTAGGATATCCCATGCTTATTCTCATGAAAAACCTATCCAGCTGTGCTTCTGGCAGGGGGAATGTCCCATATGATTCCACAGGATTCTGTGTGGCAAGCACCATAAAAGGTTCTTGGAGTTTTCTTGTTACTCCATCAACTGTAATCTGTCTTTCCTCCATCGCCTCAAGAAGACTTGATTGAGTTCTAGGTGTGGCTCTATTTATTTCATCAGCTAAAATTAGATTCGCAAATAAAGGGCCAGGCCTAAACTCAAAATCGTTGGATTTCTGGTTATAAAAATTTATACCTGTAAGATCAGAAGGCAAAAGATCTGGTGTAAATTGTATCCGTTTGAAACTGCTACCTATTGTTTTGGCAAAAGCCTTCACAAGCATGGTCTTACCCACGCCAGGTATATCTTCTAAAAGTACATGCCCCCCACATATAAAGCTTATAGTAACCAATTCAATAACTTCATCTTTTCCTACTATAACTTTTGAAACATTGTTTATTATTTTATTCTTGAAATCTACATAGGCATTAACATCCATAGCAATTCCTCCAATGCTTTTATCAAAAAGTATATTTTTTAGGTCTTAACTCTGCGGTCAAATGTATATCCCTTTAAAATAAATAAGACTTCTACCCCTTTCAGAAGTAGAAGTCATTAACCTCATCTTGAGATAATTACGGGCGGACTTCATCACCCAAAACATATATGCATTTTATTAAGTAATATAAATATAATAAGCAATAATAAATTAACTGTCAACCGGCTTAACCACCTAATCCCGGAGATTATACATTAAATGATTTGATATTCACAGTATTGCTCATAAATGCTTCATAGAACTTGTTTGGTGCCATAAATTTTATGCTGCCGTACCTACGACGTTCGTTATAGTGTCTCATGCATTTGGCCACAGCTGCATATACTTCCATGAAACCGGCAAATTCATGCCTGTTTTAACACTCATCTTGGTGTCAGTATAATATTGTAGACACTATAACTCGAACAAATTAAAATAAAATTATAAAGAGAGGAAGTGTCTACAGAATGCCAAAGGGACAAAGAAAATATAATAATGAATCCAGAAATACTATAGTAGAATTGTATAACTCTGGTAAAAGCTTGTCAGAATGGCAAGTCTCGAGGAGGAAAACGAAATATTAAAAAAAGCTATGGCCATATTCTTTAACATAGCTTGATATTCTGCTGCTGTAATTGTTGTATCTTTATCTACACTTATTGGCTTTGATTTTTTTAGCCAGCCTGATATTGTTGATTTTGATTTTTGCTTGTTCCATACATGTTGCCTCCTCAACATAAATTTAAGGCTCAAATTAAAATTGAAGCCTTATAAAAATAGAATATCATGTTATGCTGAGTAAAAATGGAACACCCTCAGATTTTATCGAAATTTACAGGTGACAACTTTGCATAACTACTTTCTTGTCATAATCTTTTGACCGATACCACGCACTCCGCATGTGCCGTAAACGGAAATGAATCAAAACACTTTTATTTTTTATTATTTATCATAATTTTGTATTATCTCATGTAACCGCAAACCCTTGTACTATCTGCATTTTTCGGAAACGGTTTTAC
>JASEJQ010000092.1 GCA_030016635.1 Thermoanaerobacteraceae bacterium
AAAAGGGGCTGATTGAAGTGAGGAGAGGAGAGGTCTTAAAACTGGGTTTGATACCTTATCTCAAAGGTAAAGAAATTCAGCTTGCCGCCATGGAAAGGGTAAAAAGCGGAGAGACAGATGGGGTGCTTATTATCCTCCAGCATCCACCGGTATATACCGTAGGTAGTGCTGGAGGCTTTGATAATATTTTAATACCGATGGAAGAACTTGAGAAAAAGGCTGAGATCTATAAGGTGGAGAGGGGTGGCAATGTCACCTTCCATGGGCCTGGCCAGATTGTGGCCTATCCCGTATTTGACCTTACTAAATGGGATAAGGATGTGCACCTCTATGTGGATAAGCTGGAGGAGGTCATCATAAGGCTCTTGGCGGAATATGGTATAAAAGCGGGGAGAAAGGCCAAATACACCGGTGTATGGGTAGACGACGAGAAGATATGCGCTATAGGTGTGGCTGTAAGGCACTGGATAACATGGCACGGCCTGGCCTTTAATGTAAATACAGACCTTTCATATTTCAACCTGATAAATCCCTGCGGCATAACAGATTTTGGTGTTACATCCTTAAATAAACTCGGCATAGATGAAGACGTATTAAATGTAAGAGAGAGAATGATTGACAGGTTTAAAGATGTGTTTGATATAGGGTTTGAGGAGATATCTTTAGACAGATTGGTGGCGAATAAAGATGCAAAAGCCTGATTGGCTCAAGGTCAGGGTATCATCGGAAGAACTTGAAAAAATGCAGGTTTTTTTGAGCGACATGTCACTAAATACTGTATGTCAAAGTGCAGACTGCCCAAATATAGGAGAATGTTTTGCAAAGAGGACCGCTACATTTATGATTATGGGGAATATCTGCACCAGAGGTTGCAGATTCTGCGCTGTGGATAAGGGTCACCCTCTCCCATTGGATGAGGATGAACCCAGGAGGGTGGCGGAAGCTGCAAGAAAATTGGGATTGAGACATGCAGTTGTCACCTGTGTTACCAGGGATGATATACCTGATGGTGGGGCAGAACACTTTGCAAAGACAATAAATGAACTTAGGAAGATATCTGGCCTCACTGTGGAGGTGCTCGTATCAGATTTTATGGGTAATGAAGAATCCATAAAGACTGTGGTCATGGCCAGGCCGGATGTCATAAACCACAATATAGAGACAGTACCAAGGCTGTACTCCAAGGTAAGGCCCAAGGCGGATTATCAACGGTCCTTAAACCTCCTAAAAAGAGTTAAAGAGCTGGATGATAATATACTTACCAAGTCCGGTATCATGGTTGGCCTTGGTGAATTAGAGGATGAGGTTGTAGAGGTAATGCAGGACCTTCGGGATATAAACTGTGACATGATGACCATAGGTCAGTATTTGAGACCATCAGAAAAGCACATAGAGGTAGCGGAATATGTCACACCCGAACAGTTCAAAAGGTACAGAGAGATTGGCTATCAGATGGGCTTCAAATATATAGCATCCGGGCCGCTGGTGAGAAGTTCTTACCATGCCGGAGAGGGTATAGAAGCAATAAGGGCATAACAGCCCTTATTTTTTATTTGTTAAATTTTTATTTAATTTTTGTTATTTTCCATCATTTGATATAATTAGGACGAGGGGGTGGAGATTATGGATGAATTCTTTGACCCCATGAAGAATGCGTGGAGTGACTTTATAGAACACGGCATAATCGGTCCCGATGTCAGGAAAGAAGTGACAGACTCCTGGAGGCTGTGCCGATCCATGGGAGTGAACCCTATGGGCGGAGCCGGCTTAGTACTCGACGACGGGGCATTAAGGAAACGGCTGAAAGACAATGACACACTCATATCTATTGCTCATCCCATCATGGAGCAGATATATAAACAGGTGAAAGGTTCAGGATTTGTTATCGTTCTTGTCGATAAGGATGGTTATCTAATAGACCGTATGGGTGATGGTGAGGTGATGGCTGAATCCCGAAAAATAAACTTTGTAGAGGGTGCACTATGGACAGAGGGTGCAGTAGGTACAAATGCTATCGGCCTGGCCTTGAGATTGGATTTACCAATACAGCTTATTGGTGCAGAACATTACTGCGTAACCCATCACATTGGCACATGCTCTGCCGCTCCAATTCACGATTAGGATGGAAACTTAATTGGATGCTTAGATATGACCGGCATGAAGGAAGAAGCCCATCCCCATACCCTGGGCATTGTCCTTGCAGGTGCGTATTCCATAGAAAAGCAGCTTGCGCTTATTAAGTCTCACCAATTGATAGACACAGCTTTTGATTCAATAGACGCGGGTATGCTTATAACAGATAAAAACCTCAATATTATAAGAGTTAATAAGACAGCGTTGAGAATTTTAAGTATATCGTTAGATAAGGTAATAAACACAAAAGTAAAATCAATAATTAAAAATTCTGATGCTATAGTGGAAGCCCAACTCCTGTCAAAACCAGTCTATGATATTGAATGTACATTTGAAGTAGGGGGAAAGCAGGTCCCGTGTAATGCAAATTCTGTACCCATAGTAACCGATACAGGTACTGACGGGGCTGTGATTACATTCAGAGAAGAGAAATATATGCACAATTTTGTAAATAGGATTGTAGGTTATAGGGCCAACTATGTATTTGATAACATAATAACAAACGATACGGGCATGAAAAGGGTCATAGAATCTGCTCGAAAAGCCTCTATGGCAGACTGCAATGTACTGATTATGGGTGAGAGCGGTACGGGGAAAGAACTCTTTGCCCAGGCAATTCACAATAACAGCAGGAGGTCAAAAGGGCCATTAGTTGCAGTAAACTGTGCATCCATACCAAGAGAGCTGGTTGAAAGCGAACTCTTTGGTTATGAAAGAGGTGCATTCACCGGTGCAAACAGAGAAGGGCATCCAGGGAAGTTTGAACTGGCTGATGGAGGTACCATTTTTCTCGATGAAATCGGAGACCTACCTATAGAGGTGCAGCCCAAACTCTTAAGGGTCTTAGATGACCGTAAAATTTCAAGGGTGGGAGGCACATATGATAAAAAACTTGATATGAGGGTTATTGCGGCGACAAACAAAAACCTGATGGATGAGGTGGATAGGAAAAATTTTAGGGACGACCTGTACTACAGGCTCAACGTCATAAATATAAATATACCTCCACTCAGAGAGGGGTTTGGGGATATTAAATTTCTGGCAGAACTGTTTATTTGAAAGATTAAACAAAATAAATCCAGCGAACCCCAAGAATATGAGCAAACCTTTTATAAACAAGATCAAGGAGTATAACTGGCCTGGGAATGTAAGAGAGCTCCAAAACGTCATGGAGAGGGCATACTATCTTGCAGAGGGAAGCATTATTACGAAGGAATACCTTCCAGAAAACATGAGTATATCAGACAATCCAAAAAATGGGAAGATGATATTGTGCCCATAGAGGTTATTGAGGAGAAAAGTATAAGAAACGCAATTATGGCTACAGGAGGCAATATATTAAAGGCTGCTGAGATGCTTAATTTAAGCAGGGCCACCATCTATAGGAAAATCAAAAAATATGGCATCGAGACTAATACCTCCAGATTAGAAGGGGATCGAGTCTCAGTTTGAGACAAAGAAGGCTCAATCTCAATTTGAGATAGTACAAACTGTATAAAAATGAGATTGACGATAAGACTAACCCTGATTTTTTCAGGGTTTTTCTTTTTGGCACGAAACTTGCTATATATGAGGATAGGAGGTGATTTTACAAGGAAAATAATATAGACCTTTCTCTGGTTACCGGTACAGGGCCTGGCGGCAGGATCACAGAAGAAGACGTTAAGAAATATATAGAGGGCAAAGGTACAGCAGCACAAACAAAAGAAAAAAATACGAGGAAGTGGAAAAACCAGTTATGGGTGAAACTGAAAGAGCTCCCATGGATCCTATGTGGAAAGTCATCTCCCAGCGGATGAAGATGAGCTGGACTGAAGCTCCCCATGTGACGGAGAATATAAAGGTAGATGTTACAGAACTGGTAAGTTTCAGGGGAAAACTGAACAAAGCTGCTGATATCAGACTTACCTTTACTGATTTGATTGCAAAGGTATGTGCCTTAACAATTAAAAAGCATCCGATTGTGAATTGGTCATTAGACGGTGAGTATATAGTTAAAAGTAATGTCATAAATTTAGGAATAGCTGTTGTACTGGAAAACGGGCTTATAGTTCCTGTAGTAAAGAATGCCGATAAAAAATCACTTTTAGAAATATCACAGAATATAAAGGATTTAAGCGAGAGGGCAAGGGAAGGTAAACTTAATCCAGAAGAGGTGTTTGGGGGAACCTTTACCATAACCAATCTTGGTATGTATGAGATAGATAGCTTTACCCCCATCATAAATCCGCCAGAGAGCGCTATACTGGGTGTGAATAAGATCTATAAAGAGCCTGTTGTCGTTGATGACAGTATAGTAATAAGACAGGCGATGATGCTCAGCTTTTCCTTTATTACGTTAATCTTTACGTAATAAAGGTTACGTTAAGACTTTCATTATGT
>JASEJQ010000093.1 GCA_030016635.1 Thermoanaerobacteraceae bacterium
ACCCAGTTCATATTTTGTGCCAAATTCTTGATAAAGGATATTATTTAATGAACACCAGTACTTTATACTATTTTTAACTCTTTCAGAGGCATCACTGGCATATAAAACTAAATAAACTTTTCTGGCTGCATTTAAACTTTTAAATTCTTTAAACCCAATTTTAATTTTATTAGCTTTATACATAAGCCCAATATAATTGTATACCTTGCTAACCATTTTACTCTATCAATAACTCCTCTAATTCTTTATAAATTTCATCCGGAATTTTATTTCCAAGATGTCTTTCCAGTTTGTTGTCTTTGATTACTGCTCTTATACATTCTTTGTTATGACAGATATAGGCGCCTTTTCCAGATATTTTACCATTTTTATCAATTACTATAACGCCATCGGATGCTCTTTTCACTATTCTTATTAATTCCTTTTTAGGATACATTTGCTGACAATTGACACACATTCTCATAGGTATTTTTTTCATTGTTCCTCACCACCATTGTTTTCCACATCGGTACCATTAATATCAATTTTCCAACCTGTAAGCTTAGCAGCCAATCTGGCATTTTGGCCCTCCTTGCCAATTGCAAGTGATAGTTGATATGAAGGGACCAATACTTTTGCAATCTTTTCTGTATTATTCATTTCTACTGATAATACCTTAGCAGGACTCAATGAAGCAGCTATATACTCTTTTATTTCAGGACTCCATTTTATAATGTCAATTTTTTCACCTTTAAGCTCATCAACTACGCCTTGTACTCTATTACCCTTAAAACCTACACATGCCCCAACGCTATCGACATTTTTATCGTTTGAATAAACTGCAATTTTTGTTCTTGAACCGGCTTCCCTGGCTATACTTTTTATTTCCACCGTACCATCATAAATTTCCGGGACTTCTTGTTCAAACAATCTTTTAACTAATCCTGGGTGTGTTCTTGAAACAACAATCTGGGGTCCTTTTGTTGTTTTTTTCACCTCCACAACATATAGTTTTATCTTATCACCGGGTTTCAAATTTTCATTTGGTAATTTCTCAGTTAAAGGCATTACAGTTTCTGCATTACCCAAATCTATTAAAATATTTTTTTTATCTACTCTCTCTACTGTGCCAGATACAATATCATTCTCTTTGTTTACAAAATACCTATACATCATATCTCTTTCAGCTTCTCGAATCCTTTGTATTACTACTTGCTTTGCTGTCTGAGCTGCAATTCTGCCAAAACTTTTTGGAGTAACTTCTATTCTGGCAACATCGCCAACTTTTAATCGTGGATTTAATTTATTAGCGTCCTGCAATGAAATCTCTTCATTTTCATCATTAACTTCTTCTACAACTGTCTTTTCTACATAGACAAAAACCTTTCCTGTTTCTCTGTCAATTTCTATTTTTACATTTTGTGCAGTACCAAAGTTCTTTTTAAAGGCCGATATCAATGCTGTTTCCAGTGCTTCGAACATTATCTCTTTTGATATCCCTTTTTCTTTTTCTATTTCATTTAAAGCAGCTATCAAATCTCCATCCATTTAACCCCTTCTCCTCCTAAAATTTAAATTTCAGTTTTATCTTTTTTATGCCATTCATCGAAATTGCTTTTATATCTTTTCCATCATCCAGATAAACAGTATTATTTTCAAAGTTATGTATGAGCCCTTCAATTATTTCACCATTATTTAATTTAATAACTGCATTGTCATTCAAATGCATTCTTATATCTTCTTCGTCGTACAACTCTCTTTCTAATCCTGCAGAAGAAACTTCTAAGAAATAATGCTGTGGTATAATGTCTCTAATGTCTAATTCTTTACTAATGACATTACTAACATGCTCACAATCTTCTATAGTTATGCCGCCTTTTTTGTCAATATAAAGACGTAAAACCCAGGTATTGCTTTCCCTGACATATTCTACTTTAATAAGCTTGTATCCCATTTCCGATATTATTGGTCGGGAAAATTGCGATACAATATCTACGATCTTATTTTTACTCATTATAACACCACTCTTATAACAAAATATAAATATTAAAGAGTGGGTTTCCCCACTCTCATGTTTGACACTCTACGATTTCATTGTAACATATTATGTTTCTTAACACAAGATATAAGACAATTTTGTTAAAATTATTTTTAAAGTCCAACAAACAATGAAAGTTGATTTGTCTTTTGCATATCTTTAAAAACCCCATGGCTTTCCAAAAGTTCAATGACAGTCTTAGATACCTTAGTTCTTATTCTGAAATCTTCAATTGAGATAAACTTTCCGTCGGCTCTGGCGTTTACTATGCTTTTCGAAGCAGCAATTCCTATCCCGGGGATAGAATTAAAAGGTAAAAGTATACCTTCGTCTTTAATGATAAATTTTGTGGCATCGGATTCATAAAGATCAACAGGTAAAAATCTTATACCTCTTTTATACATTTCAACTATTACTTCAAGTATAGTATATAGCCCTTTCTCTTTTGCTGTAGCCTTATTACCTGCTTTGGAGATTTCGACCATCTTTTCTATTATGTATTTTTCATCTTTTAAAGCTATATCGGCGTCAAAATCATCTGCTCTTACTGTAAAATAAGCTGTATAAAATTCTTTAGGATAATGTATTTTATAATATGCTATTCTAAATGCCATAATAACATAGGCACAGGCATGGGCTTTAGGAAACATATATTTAATTTTTTGGCATGATTCAACAAACCAATCAGGGACATTATGAGATTTCATTATCTCTATATCACTATCTTTTAGACCTTTGCCTTTACGTACGTTTTCCATTATTTTAAAAGAAGTTAATGGCTCTACACCCGCTTTTATTAGATACAGCATTATATCATCCCTTGTACAAATAACTTCTTTTAACGTGGCCTGGCCGTTTTTAATTATATCCTGTGCATTGTTTAACCAAACATCAGTTCCATGGGAAAGACCACTGATTCTGATTAACTCAGCAAATGTTTTGGGCTTGGTTTCCTCCAACATTTGCCTTACAAATTTTGTCCCGAATTCAGGCAAGGCTATAGTGCCAACCGTGGTATTAAAATCTTCGGCATTTAAACCAAGGGCACTAATATCTGAAAATATTGCCATAGTATCTTTATCATCCAGGGGTATAGATTTAGGGTCAATTCCTGTTAAATCCTGCAACATGCGAAGCATAGTTGGATCATCATGACCCAATATATCCAGTTTCAATAATCGTCCGCTTATAGAATGATAATCAAAATGGGTGGTAATAACATCTGAATCCTTATCATCTGCAGGATGCTGTATTGGAGTAAATTCATAAATTTCTCTGTCATTAGGCACAATCATAACTCCACCAGGATGCTGCCCAGTTGTCCTTTTAATTCCTGTTAAACCTTTTACAAGTCGTTTTACTTCAGCATTTTTTGGAATAACTCCTTTTTTATCCATGTACCCTTTAATAAAACCATATGCTGTTTTTTCAGCCATAGTGCCAATTGTACCCGCTCTAAATACATAACCTTTACCAAAAAGTTCTTCAGTATATTTATGTGCCATAGGTTGGTATTCACCAGAAAAATTAAGATCTATATCAGGCTCTTTATCACCATTAAATCCCAGGAAAACCTCAAAAGGAATGTCAAAACCGTTTTTGTCCAATTTGCTGCCGCATATTGGACAAACTTTGTCAGGAAGATCTATACCTGTTTCAATATCGGAATATGTCGGAAATTCATTGTATTTGCATACTGGACAAACATAATGTGGTGGCAATGGATTCACTTCAGTAATACCACTAAAAGTAGCAACCAATGACGAACCAACAGAACCTCTGGATCCAACCAGATAACCGTCACTCAAAGATTTTTTTACAAGTTTTTCTGCAATAATATACAATACCGCATATCCATTATTGACAATAGAATTCAACTCTTTTTCAATTCTATTTTTAACAATTGGTGGCAATGGATCGCCATATATTTCAATAGCCTTATTGTATACCTTTGTAATAAGTTCTTGATCTGCACCTTCAATGACAGGTGGAAATGTTCCATCCGGTATTGGTTTGATATTATCCTGAATTATATCTGCTATTTTATTAGAATTCTCCACTACCACCTCATAAGCAGCATCTTTGCCAAGGTAACTGAACTCCTCCAGCATCTCATCTGTAGTTTTAAAATATAGTCCAGAATCTTTATCCCCTCTATCGAAACCATTCTCAGTAAGGATTATTTTTCTCAGTATCTCATCCTCTGGATTA
>JASEJQ010000094.1 GCA_030016635.1 Thermoanaerobacteraceae bacterium
ATATGTTCTAACGATTAATTTTATGCTTATATAATACCAAACAGAACCTGAATTTATTGTAAAAATTCGTTATAATAGTAAGGCAAATTATGACAAAAAAGAACTCCCTTGCGGGGAGTTCTATAAATGTTTCCGGTTTCTTCTTAAAAATGTGGGTATGTCAAGCTCTTCCTCATTATACAAATCAAATTCCATATCTTTTTCTTCCTGCCCGTTATTGATTTTTACTACTTTTTGTTTAACATTCTTTTGTTCAAAACCTGTAGCAATAACAGTAATTTTTATCTCATCATTCAGCGATTCATCTATAACTGCGCCAAAAATTATATTTGCATCCTGGTCCGCAGCTTCGTATATAAAGTTAGCAGCCTCATTCACTTCAAAAAGACTTAAATTCGGTCCTCCAGTGATATTAAGCAGCACACCTTTTGCGCCCTCAATTGAAGTTTCGAGCAATGGGCTTTGTATTGCCAGTTTTGCAGCTTCTGTAGCCCTATTTTCACCATTGGCTACGCCTATGCCCATGTGGGCCAGGCCTGTTTCTGACATTATTGTCTTAACATCAGCGAAGTCCAGATTAACAAGACCTGGAATGGTAATCAAATCGGAGATTCCTTGTACACCCTGCCGTAAAATGTCATCTGCCATTTTAAAAGCATCAATCATTGATGTTTTCTTTTCAACAACCTGGAGTAACCTATCATTTGGAATAGTAACCAGAGTATCGACATTTTTCTTCAATTCCTCTATTCCTTTTTCTGCCTGTAGCATTCTTTTATGTCCTTCAAATGTAAAAGGCTTGGTCACTACTCCCACCGTTAAAACACCTATCTCTTTTGCTATCTGGGCTATAACAGGTGCGGCACCTGTACCGGTACCCCCACCCATACCAGCCGTAATGAATACCATATCACAATCGTGTAAATATTCTGCTATCTCATCCCTACTCTCTTCAGCAGCCTTTCTTCCTATTTCAGGATTAGCTCCTGCACCCAATCCTCTTGTAAGCTTTTCCCCAATTTGAATCTTAATCGAAGCAGATGAATGGAAGAGGGCCTGCTTATCTGTATTCATTGCAATAAACTCAACACCTTTTAAACCCTCTTTTATCATTCTATCTACAGCATTTGTTCCACCACCGCCAACACCTATTACCCTGATAGTAGCAAAAGGTGAACTTTCAACTTCAAAATCAATCATGTACATTTGCCCCCCTTATTGGTTTTACTATTGGAAGAAATCTGAGAAAAATTCTTTGACCTTCTCAAATAAATTAAACTGGCTGTTAATTTGTCTGTTTTTTGTTTCAAGGACAACAGAATTTAGCATATCACGTTTGTGTCTTTCAACATATTTGATGATCCCAACCGCTACAGAGTAAGTAGGCAATGAAACACCTATGTAATCAGGAGAGCCTATTCTTACAGGCAAGTTAAGTATTTTCTTTGATAACTCTATGCTGCCTTTAATTTGAGAAAGGCCACCACCTGTCAATACAACACCTGTTGAAATAGACGATTTTAAACCTGATTCAATTAAGTTTTTATTTGTTAGCATTATTATTTCATGTATCCTGGCTTCAATTATCTCACATATTTCTTTTACTTTTACCTTAACTGGCGATTGACTTCCAATCACATTAATATTTATTTCTTCATCTTCATCTACCATATCTGACATAGCAAAGCCATACTGTCTTTTTAATCTTTCTGCCTCTGTTAGGGAAACTTTTAATCCTACAGCTATATCATTTGTTATATGATCCCCCCCTACTGGTAGTAGCTTTGAGTATACGATTGTCCCTTCTTTAAACACAGAAATATCTGTTGTACCGGCCCCAACATCCAGGATACATACACCCAACTCTTTTTCATCTTTTGAAAGAAGGACTTCACTTTCAGCTAAAGGAGATACTATTATACCCCCCACTTCAAGATTCGCTTTTCGAATACACCGAGTTAGGTTTTCTACAGATGTGGTTGATGATATAACTATATTAGCATCAACCTCCAGTCTAATGCCAATCATTCCTATTGGGTCACGTATCTCATCATATCCGTCAATAATATATTGTATTGGTATCACGTCGATAATTTCTTTATCAGCAGGAATCGCAATCACTTTTGCTGCTTCAATCACTCTCTCAATATCATGTTTTGTAATTTCCTTATTTTCCCCTGTAACAGCAATAATGCCTTTATTTTTTACAAAACTGGCATGTCCACCCGCGATATTGATAAAAACTTTCTTAACCTCTACATTAGCCATATGTTCGGCCTGGTTCACCGAATTCTTAATGCTTTTGACAGTTTCATCAATATCAACTACAACCCCTTTTCTAAGACCTGAGCAAGGGCTAACACCTACGCCTCTAATTTCCACTTCTCCATTTTTATTCATCTGAGATATAATTGTACATATTTTAGAAGTACCAATATCAATACCGGTAATTATTTCATTCATGAATTTTTCCCCCTTTAAGATAAAACATTAGGGTTGTCTTTTATTTCTTTGAAAAGATGATATAAAGTACCTTCTTATAATTGCAATATTATTAAAGATTCTACTGCCAAATACAAATATTGCAGCAAGATAAATAGGAACGCCAAGCAAGTCTCCTATGTAAGCCAGGCCAGCTGCAACCATTGAATTGCTAATAAACCCGCTCATAAAAATATTTATATCAAAGTTTTTCTCCATATTAGCTCTAGCACCACCAAGGACTGAGTCCAGGGAAGCTAATATTGCAATTGATAAGTACGGTGCATATGCAGCAGAAATATTAACAGGTAAAAACAAACCAAGCAATATCCCAGCAATTATACCAAGAATAGGGAACAGCACTATTTTGCACCCTCTTTCACTGGAGTAGCATACTTAAAGTTTAAGGTACCACTGTATCCCGGCAGGACAATCTTATCAGCTTTTTTTATACTTATTTCGATACCCCAATACCTTAATGTATCTGCAACACCACCTTTTAGCATGAGCGCTGCCTCTAAGGTATTCGGGTCACCTATAGCTTTAAATACGTAAGGTGGTGC
Source organism: Thermoanaerobacteraceae bacterium (assembly GCA_030016635.1). Classification (GTDB taxonomy): domain Bacteria; phylum Bacillota; class Thermoanaerobacteria; order Thermoanaerobacterales; family UBA4877; genus JASEJQ01. The sequence continues at coordinate 3,045 of JASEJQ010000094.1, forward strand.
AAATCGTACTGAGTTTACATTTACAGTGGGACCCACACATCGTATCTCTGTTGTTGCTACAATACGTTGTTCATTTAAAGATATTGCTTCGGCCCCAGCCGCTCTAAGCTCATTCAATACCTTAAGCAAATCATCATCATGAATGAGAAATAAACTCGGATCCTCTCCCGGCTGAATTTCCTGTTTACTGTCATTAAGCGTCACTATTATGCCTGGACCCTGCACATCTGTTAAACCTGCCAGTATATTTACTTCTTCTAATTGTTCTTTCAAAGAGGAAACAATCGTGTTTGTCTGAGAAGAAGATGTCTCATACACATCCAGTTTATTCTGCAACTGTGTTACCTGAGATTTTAAATTTATATTCTCGCTTTCAAGCTGCTTTAATTGTGCTGTCAATTCCTCAACCCTCTGGACAGTTACAGCACCACCACCATTTTGGACAGATCTAAACTGCAGTGAAATCATTAATCCGAGGATAACACATATTAAAGATATAGCTATTTGACCTCTAAGCTTCAATTATTACTCCTCCTCCTGCTCTTGATTAACCCTGTATATGATGTTGCCGGATTCATTTACTATAATGTATCCA
>JASEJQ010000095.1 GCA_030016635.1 Thermoanaerobacteraceae bacterium
GGGGAAAAGATGTAGCAGTAATTACTGTTGTAGACATAGGTGTTGCAAACAGTTTAAAAAAATTAATAGAGTAAATTGGGGGTGAAATTATTGGGAAAAATAAGAGTTTATGAACTATCAAAAGAACTTGGTATTCCCAGTAAAGATTTAATAAGTCAATTGTCAGAGCTTGGGGTAGATGTGAAAAATCACATGAGTACCCTAGAAGATGCGGAAGTGGAAATGATTAGAGATTTATTCAATATATCTAAAAAAGAGGTAAAACCTGAAGAAGATATATTATCAAAAAATAATAAGCAAGAAAATTCCAATAATAAGAATAGAACAAAAAAAATTTCAAATGGGAGGATGAGGGAACCTGAAAAAAAGTTGCTTAAAAAGATTAAAATTCCTTCTACAGTATCAATTAAGGATTTTTCTGAGCTTTCAGGAATTAAAGTAAATGATATATTAAAATATCTTCTTTCCATAGGCATAAGTTCAAATATTAACAGCAGGATAGACTATGAAACTGCTGCAATAATAGGGCAAAAGCATGGTATAGACGTGGAATTGGAAGAAATACAGGATATAGAATCATTATATCTCACAGAAAAACCTGATACAGAAGAAGAGATGGAACCCAGACCACCTGTCATTACAGTCATGGGTCATGTAGATCATGGAAAAACTACACTTCTTGATGCTATTAGGAAGACAAATGTAACAGCAAGCGAGGCAGGTGGCATAACACAACACATAGGGGCGTATACAGTAGAGCTAAATAATAAAAAGATAGTATTTATAGATACCCCGGGTCATGAAGCGTTTACATCAATGAGGGCAAGAGGAGCTCAGATAACTGATATAGTTGTACTTGTAGTTGCTGCTGATGATGGGGTTATGCCGCAAACTATTGAAGCAATAAATCACGCTAAAGCAGCCAACGTACCAATAATCGTCGCTGTTAATAAAATTGATAAACCCAATGCTAATCCTGACCGTGTTAAACAAGAACTTACAGAATATGGTCTTATACCTGAAGAATGGGGTGGGGATACTATATTTGTGCCTATTTCGGCTTTAAAAAAACAAGGAATTAATGATTTGCTTGAAATGATATTGTTGCTTGCAGATCTTCTTGATCTAAAAGCAAACCCCAATAAAAGTGCAAGTGGAATAATAATTGAGGCGAGATTAGATAAGGGCATGGGACCTGTTACAACAGTTTTAGTTCAGAACGGTACTTTAAATGTTGGTGATGTAATTATTAGTGGCACAAGTTATGGACGTGTAAGAGCTTTAATAGATGATAAAGGCCGAAGAGTTAAGAAAGCAACTCCATCTATACCTGTTAGTGTTCTCGGTTTATCAGAAGTCCCAAATGTTGGGGATAAATTTTATGTGGTTGCTGATGAAAAAATAGCTAAAGAAATTTCTGATTATAGAAAAGACAAACTAAGACAAGAGCATTATAATTATTCTAATAGAATATCATTTGATCAGTTATTTAACCAGATACAGGAAGGGAAAATAAAAGATTTTAATATAGTGCTTAAAGGCGACGTGCAAGGTTCAGTGGAAGCAATAAAGCAATCTCTTTTAAGACTTAGCAATGAAGAGGTAAGGGTTAACATTATTCATGATGGTGTTGGAGCAATTTCAGAAACAGACGTTATGCTGGCTTCGGCTTCTAATGCAATTGTTATAGGATTTAATGTTGTTGCAGATGCTAAAGCCAGGACGTTGGCTGTGAAAGAAAAGGTTGAAATGAGGACATACAGAATAATATATGAGTTGCTGGATGAAATTGATTCTGCAATGAAGGGAATGCTTGCCCCTGAAATAAAAGAAGTTATTTTGGGGAGAGTGGAGGTAAGGCAGGTTTTTAAAGTCCCGGGAGCTGGAATTGTAGCAGGAAGTTATGTCCTTGACGGTAAAGTAACGAGAAATGCACATGTGAGAATAATCAGAAATGGTACTATAATTAATGAAGATAAAATTTCGTCATTAAAAAGATTCAAAGATGATGTGAGAGAAGTTGCACAGGGCTATGAATGTGGTATAGGTCTTGAACATTTTAATGACATTAAAGTGGGAGATATTTTTGAAATCTATACTTTTGAAGAAATTCCAAGATAAGTTGAAGGGTGGGTTTTATGAGTATTAAGAACGAAAAGGTCGCCGAAGAAATAAAAAGGGATCTTGGATTAATTATAAAAAATGACCTTAAAGATCCACGAATATCAGAAATTTGCAGTATAACTCGTGTGGAACTTAGTAATGATCTTAGATATTCAAAAATCTATATTAGTATATATGGTAATGACGATGTCAAAGCAAATACTTTGCAAGGTCTAAAAAATGCTACCGGTTATATCAGAAAAGAATTATCGAAAAGATTAAAATTGAGGTATATTCCCGAAATTAATTTTGTACTTGATGAATCTATCGAAAATGGTATACGGATATCTAAGATAATTGATGAATTAAGGGAGAAAGAAAGATGATTTTAAATGACATCCTGAATGTTATTAAATCTGCTCAGAAAATAATTATTTCCACTCATATTATTCCTGATGGAGATTGCATTGGTAGCTCGTTGGGTCTTTATATAGCCTTAAAAAGAATAGGAAAGGATGTAAATATTTTGCTTGATGATAATATACCTGATCAATATAAATTTTTGCCTTATTGTCAAGAGATATTACATCCTGAATTTGCGCAAAATGATAGCTGCGACCTTTTTATCACACTGGATAACAATGATATAGACAGACTTGGCAAGAGTAAAAATAAATTTTATGAATCAAAAAAAACATTATGTTTAGATCATCATCCCGGAGGAAAAACATTTAGCGATTATAATTATATTAATACCAGTGCATCTGCTACAGCGGAAATTGTATATGTTATTATAAAATCTCTATCTGTAAATATTGATAAGGATATAGCTGATTGCTTATTAACCGCGATAATAACCGATACTGGTGGTTTTAAGTTCGATAATGTAACACCTTACACTTTTAATATATCATCTGATTTATTAAGTTGTGGAGCAGATATAAAGAAAATTAATGAAATGGTTTTTGACAGGATGAGCATATCAAAAGTGAAACTATTATCCAGGGTTTTATCTACTCTTGAAATTGTTGAAGATGGTAAGATAGGTTATGTATATTTAGATGAAAACATGTTAAAAGAGTGTGGAGCTTCAAGCAGCGATAGCGAAGGGTTTATTAATTATATTAAAAATATAGATGGTGTTGAGATTGCTCTGATATTTAAGATAGAGGAACAAGGTATACGTATCAGTTTGCGCTCTAAAGAATATGTTAACGTAAATGAAATAGCTGCCAAATTTGGCGGAGGGGGACATAAAAAAGCTTCTGGTTGTTTTATAGATAAAGATTTTAATACAGCCAAGAACATAATCCTGGATGAATGCAGGAGGAGTTTATAATTTGAACGGAATTCTAAATATATACAAGCCTGAGGGTGTTTCATCAAATTATATTGTCCAGAAAATCAAAAGAATATTTA
>JASEJQ010000096.1 GCA_030016635.1 Thermoanaerobacteraceae bacterium
AGGGTGCATTTGATGTTACATATCATTCTCAACATGGTTCTTACACCTAAATCATTAAATAGTTTTCACACAAACTTGGAGAGTAAGTTTTTTAAAAACGACTTTTCTGAGTTTAGTTGGTTGTTGTTTTTTTGTCCCTTTTGCAGGGATTTATTTTCGGGATAGGCTTAATTTTTTAATTATAGTAAATAAGTAATAGATTAATAATAAATGCAAGCAGTAAATGTCACTAAATATTTAAATTTTGTTAAATAAGTTGTATATGTTGGTTGTGAAATAAAAACGCCTTCAATATAACTGTAGCCATTTTTTGCTTCCACTTCCGGTGTGGCTGATGTTTTGTCCTTAGAACAGTCTATATGTTCGCCCCTTCCTTCCGCCGTCGTTACCGGCTTCTTTGGTACTATGGGTGGATCCGATTCCTTGCATATCGTTTCCTCTACCTTTGATGTAATGCTCCTTGTGTAGGAATACTCTTTCAAGGATGTGCAAGGCCTCCCAAGGCTGTGAATAACAGTTTCATGCTCGTAATGTTCTTGAACCCCGGTGGAACCCGTTTGTTCTCTCCTCTATCGACTAAACATTGTTGCCTGCTGCCAAGGTGAAGACATCAGTTTTCACTCTTTATTCTAACGGAGCTCTATCACTTCACGCTTTCGCCAACTCTCATGGTTTCCTGTCTACAATTAAACCTCACCTCACGGCTTTGGCTCCAAGGCTGGATAACGAAGGCTGGCTGAGCCTTACCGTGCCAGCTTCCTCACTATTTAATATTTTCTATGACTGTAGACATCGAGGGACCGCCGCCGGCGCAGAGTGCTGCTACACCGTACTTGCCCTCTCTCCTTTTAAGTTCATATATGAGGGATATAATTATCCTTACACCGGTACACCCAGCCGGATGCCCCAGAGATATGCCGGAACCGTTGGCGTTTACCCTCTCCATGTCCAGCTTTAGTTCCCTGTTTACTGCAAGGAACTGAGCCGCAAAGGCCTCATTTATCTCAAAGTAGTCGATATCGCTCAGATTGAGGTTTGCCTGCCTTATGGATTCGGGTATCCCGTAGGCAGGTCCTATGCCCATAACCTCCGGTGCTACACCATAAGAGGTCGATGAAAGTATCCTGGCAAACGGCTTTATGCCCAGTTCAAGTGCCCTGCTTTCAGCCATCATTACAACTGCTGCCGCGCCGTCGTTTATCCCCGAGGCATTGCCGGCCGTAACCGTCCCACCCTCCTTAAAGACGGGCTTTAGTTTCGATAAGCTCTCCATCGTTGTATCTTTCCTTGGGTGCTCATCGGTATCAAATATTCTTGTGTCTTTTTTGCTTTTTATCTCAACAGGTACTATTTCCTGCTTAAATTTCCCCTCTTTTATTGCTTTTACCGCTCTTTGATGACTTAAAACCGCCAGTTCGTCCTGCTCCTCCCTGGATATATGGTATAACTGGGCTAAGTTCTCTGCGGTTACACCCATGTGGTAGCCAAAGAATGCATCGTTTAAGGCATCATAGAGGAGGGCGTCCTCGATTTGTACCGGACCGAGCTTATACCCTTTCCTGGCATTCATGAGAAGATGTGGAACATTGGACATGCTTTCCGTACCCACAACCAGGCATGTGGCCTTCCTTCCGGTCATTATCTCCATGGAGGCCAGTTCCACGGCCCTCATGCTGCTGGCGCACTGCTGGTCTACGGTGACGGCCGCACCCTTTTCCGGTATGCCGCACTTTAACTGTATCTGCCTTGCCGGGTTCCCCCTGACACCTTCTTTATATACCATGCCGGTAAATACCTCATCTATATCCTCCTTGTTTATACCCGCCCTCTCTATGGCCGCATTGGCAGCTATAACACCTAAATCAACGGCGGATAACGGCTTTAACGAGCCCATAAAGTCCCCTATGGGGGTCCTTACGGCACTTACTATCACTACATTTTCCATAATTGTCACCCTCCTCTATAATCTTTTATATATACTCGTTTCTTCTTAGATTTTAATTCTTGATAATGTAAATCTTATGGATAAAATTAATATTTTGTGGATATATAAACTAGTGTGTTGACCTCAATAAGACATAGCGTATATTTGTAAATTTACGTATGTTAATTGCTATCCAGAGTTCTCAATTGTCTACCTTCCCATTCCTTACAGGATCATTGCCCCTAAGCTCCCTCGTTTAACCTATTCATGTGGTGGATGCCAGTTATGCTTTAGAATCTATATCCGTATCGTGATTTGTATCATTGACTACTCCAGGCTATATTTATCAAAGAATAATATAAATATTAGCGAATACCTTTTTTAACAATTTGTGCTATAACTTCTTTATCTTTTAGATCATTATTTGGTTGGAAAATCAATGATGTCAATAGTAGCTTTAAATTGCTTGCTCCACTATTAACGGTTTTAAAATGACCCGTTCTCAGCTTAATGATTAAATGTTTTCATGTGCAGTGCCATATAGTTCTCCTCAATCCCAAATCTTTGTTGCTGGCAAAATAATGCTCCTTTTTTCATATCTGGCACTTATGAGCTGAAAGAAGAGGTTTGCTCCATTGCCATCCAAAGGGAGATAACCTACCTCATCAATTACAAGTAACTTTGGACCTGTATAGATTTTCGTGCGTCTTTGGAGCCTGCTTTCATTTTGGGCTTTTTTAGGGTCCTCTATTAGCCTTATAATGTCTGTAAAATAGACTGATAGACCTTGGGATAGTGCCTCTACAGAAAGGGCAACGGCAAGGTGTGTTTTTCCTATCCCCCAGGCAGGCTAAGTAGTATTAAATTTTCAGCTAGGTAGACAAAGACCATTGTGCAGGCTCCTTTATCAGTTTTTCATCGATACCGAGCTGGAAGGTAAAGTCAAATTCTTTTAGTGTCTTTTTATATGGAAGTCTGGCAAGTGTTTACCTTACATCAATGTTCCTCTTTTGTCAATTATTTCGATTTCAAAGAGGTCATTTAATGAGGTTTAATAGGTGTGTTTTAATTTTAGTTTCTCTCAAGAAAGCATCAAGAAAGGTCGCTGTGCTTTTAAGTCCTAATTCTTCAAGGTGGGATCTGGCTTTTTCAAGTTCTATCATACAGCACCTGCCTCAACTATATACCGTTGGTGATATCTTTGCTTTTATATTATATTATCTGCCAAACTTTCGTATTTTTTTATAATAGTTCTACCTTTATCAGTAATTTCAACTCTCCTTCTCAGTATGCCTTTTTCATTAATGTAACCTTTGCGGGTTAAATGAGAAATCATACTTGACATCTGCAAAGATGTCATATTATTTTTTTTCATGAAAGTTCCAACTTTTTCCGGAGTATTAGCAACTATTTC
>JASEJQ010000097.1 GCA_030016635.1 Thermoanaerobacteraceae bacterium
AAACTCAACAGGCCCGGGGCTAAAATCGTTTTTAGCCTACCTCCAAGGAATTGAAACTCCCTGTGCCCATAAATCGCCAATATCGTATGGTGGGTTTTTAGCCTACCTCCAAGGAATTGAAACGTCTAATTCTTCCATCGTTTCACCTCCGATGGCATAGTTTTTAGCCTACCTCCAAGGAATTGAAACGCAGAATTCCGCATAAAAGACCGATAGTTAAGCTTTTGTTTTTAGCCTACCTCCAAGGAATTGAAACTACTTCTCTGCACTATCTCTTTCTGCCAGTCGCTGGTTTTTAGCCTACCTCCAAGGAATTGAAACTTGAAACCGAACAGAAAGATAAAGCTATGGCTTGGAGTTTTTAGCCTACCTCCAAGGAATTGAAACATGAGGCGTAGCGGCTACGCCTCGAGCTCTACGGAATAGGTTTTTAGCCTACCTCCAAGGAATTGAAACTTGGCAAGAGAGTTTGGCTGGACGCCAGATGAGATACGTTTTTAGCCTACCTCCAAGGAATTGAAACCAGTGTCTGTTGGTAATCCTAAAAATTGTTCCCATAGTTTTTAGCCTACCTCCAAGGAATTGAAACATGTTGACAATACGCAAAGTCCTTTGAACAATCTGCGTTTTTAGCCTACCTCCAAGGAATTGAAACGCAAGAAAAATGAAGCTGAATGTGACAGAAATATACAGTTTTTAGCCTACCTCCAAGGAATTGAAACGATAAATTCTCCATCATTTGCAATGCATTGTACGGGGTTTTTAGCCTACCTCCAAGGAATTGAAACTGGTGGCACAACAGGAAAGAGAATTGGGCGGACACTGTTTTTAGCCTACCTCCAAGGAATTGAAACAACAGCGTAATTACATACAAAATGCCTGCTACAGGTTTTTAGCCTACCTCCAAGGAATTGAAACAGGGCGAACGTCTGTCTGATGTAGGAATGCCTATCGTTTTTAGCCTACCTCCAAGGAATTGAAACATAACATGATAGACGAATATCTGAATCAAACAGCAATAGTTTTTAGCCTACCTCCAAGGAATTGAAACCGGGGTGGCCGACACCCCTTCAGGAGTGTTTGGAAACGTTTTTAGCCTACCTCCAAGGAATTGAAACAATAATTGTGGGTTAATTCTGACAGGTGTTTGCTCGGTTTTTAGCCTACCTCCAAGGAATTGAAACTCATATAGTTCGCCTTTGGGGTCTGATACCACAATAGGTTTTTAGCCTACCTCCAAGGAATTGAAACTGCCAACGAATACAGCGTCAGCTCCAACGAATACTAGTTTTTAGCCTACCTCCAAGGAATTGAAACCTGAAGATGAAATCGGCAATCAGATCGAGACACCGACAGTTTTTAGCCTACCTCCAAGGAATTGAAACGAGGGTTTTCGGAATGGACGTTAGTCAATTAGTTTACGTTTTTAGCCTACCTCCAAGGAATTGAAACTGTCTATACAACTGAGAGGTCCATAAGACAGTTTAAGTTTTTAGCCTACCTCCAAGGAATTGAAACCAGGAAGTGTGTTGATAACATGATAGACGAATATCTGAGTTTTTAGCCTACCTCCAAGGAATTGAAACTCCTCTGGAAACTCTGACCTTTCCTGACTAATAGTTGCGTTTTTAGCCTACCTCCAAGGAATTGAAACCCTGAAAACCTCAGGTAGCAGCAAGGGCCTTTTTCACGGTTTTTAGCCTACCTCCAAGGAATTGAAACTACCACCGTAGTGATACAATATAGACGAGAAAAGGGGTTTTTAGCCTACCTCCAAGGAATTGAAACTCAGCGTGCTGGTCGCAATAGGACAAGATATCAACTGTTTTTAGCCTACCTCCAAGGAATTGAAACCATGGTAAAGGGCGTAGAAGGCGTTGTTCGGTGGTCCGTTTTTAGCCTACCTCCAAGGAATTGAAACATATATTTCGTTGAACTTTTGGGCTACCATGTACGCGTTTTTAGCCTACCTCCAAGGAATTGAAACAGTATGTCTCCAAGACTGTAAGCCCTTCTCTCCGCTGTTTTTAGCCTACCTCCAAGGAATTGAAACTGCTATGTTTAGTGATGCTATGTTTAGTGAAGGTGAGTTTTTAGCCTACCTCCAAGGAATTGAAACCTTTTGAATTAACAACTCTTTTTGGTACTCTTGAAAGTTTTTAGCCTACCTCCAAGGAATTGAAACTCTTGTAAATTTTTTGACAACGAAGAAGCAGTCTCCGTTTTTAGCCTACCTCCAAGGAATTGAAACTCTTGTAAATTTTTTTGACAACGAAGAAGCAGTCTCCGTTTTTAGCCTACCTCCAAGGAATTGAAACCCAACGACACCACCACCCAGGCCACCCGCTCCGCCGGTTTTTAGCCTACCTCCAAGGAATTGAAACAGATGCAGGCCCCGTCCGACGTGGACAAAGGCTGGAGCGTTTTTAGCCTACCTCCAAGGAATTGAAACTCAGGGCGGAAGCAAGAAAACAGGTGCAATGGCTAACAGTTTTTAGCCTACCTCCAAGGAATTGAAACCACCAGCTCCGAGCGAAAGGCTGGTATGGATAAAAGTTTTTAGCCTACCTCCAAGGAATTGAAACTTGGGAAGTAGTAGTTTTTCTTTTTTAACTGTGCTACGTTTTTAGCCTACCTCCAAGGAATTGAAACTCGGCAGCCAGGCTTCCCTGGCTACCTCGCCAGTCCTGTTTTTAGCCTACCTCCAAGGAATTGAAACTACCACGTGCGGGGTACAATGTCAATACCTTTTTGCGGTTTTTAGCCTACCTCCAAGGAATTGAAACAAACAGTAACTACACTGGGGCAGGTAGATGTAGAAGTTTTTAGCCTACCTCCAAGGAATTGAAACCAGCTCACTTGATGGCAAAAAAGGTATAGGAGTTCGTTTTTAGCCTACCTCCAAGGAATTGAAACTCCGGATTCTCGAAACCTGAAAGTGCTTCGAGAATCGGTTTTTAGCCTACCTCCAAGGAATTGAAACCTAAAACTTCCCCAAACTGGAATCCAAGGAAAACCAAGTTTTTAGCCTACCTCCAAGGAATTGAAACCGGCATCAAGATGATAGTATATCGTGTTCTCGCCGGGGTTTTTAGCCTACCTCCAAGGAATTGAAACTATGCCTTGTATGCTTCTTCCGATACAAACCTTTTACAGTATTTTGTTTTTAGCCTACCTCCAAGGAGATGTAGATTTGGAGAATGGGATTATCAAGCTTTTTGAAACCAAGAATGACTGTGAGCGCT
>JASEJQ010000098.1 GCA_030016635.1 Thermoanaerobacteraceae bacterium
AAGGTTGCATTTGATGTTACATATCATTCTCAACATGGTTCTTACACCTAAATCATATTTGTATTAAGCTCCTTTAACCTCTGCAACAGCATTAAGTGCATAAAGCAGCTTTCTGATAATGCCAGAGAGTGAACCCGCAAGACCAGAGATAGGCGCCTGCATGCTTCCAAGCATTTTCGCAATGAGCTCTTCTCTTGGCGGTAGCTCGGCAAGGGCTTTAACTTCATCAATCCCTATCACCCTACCATTGACTATGCCACCTTTAATCTTAATCTGTTCATGGTCCTTGGCATATCCTGCTAAAATCTTAGCAGGTAAAACAGGGTCATCATACCCAAAGGCAGCAGCAGTTGGACCAGCCAAAAAACTATCAAGACCCTCAAGTCCGACTTCTTTTGCGGCTAACCCGGCAAGGGTATTTTTTATTACTTCATACTTTGCCCCTGCCTCCCTGAATTTCTTCCTTAATGCTGCTTCATCCTCAACAGTTAAACCCCTGTAATCTGTTAAAATCACAGACTGGGCTTTCTGAAAATCATTTTTCAAATCCTCTACAATCTGCGACTTCTGTTCACGGGTCTTACTCAAATCATCTCACCTCCTGAGGTCAGATATATGAAAAAGGCCTCCCGTAGACATGGAAGGCCATTATTCATCAGCACAACCTCGGTAGGATTTACGCTCGAGCCACCTACTGTCTACGGTTACCAATTCCTCATATTAACTTTACAAGCTATAATTTTAATATAAACCAATCAATATGTCAATAAATTTATGCAGCTCTCTGGGGTATAACTTTGACACCCGGTCCCATCGTGGATGAAATAACCACGCTCTTTGTATACTGTCCTTTAGCTGCGGCTGGTTTAGCCTTGATAATTGCCTCCATCACAGTCTGATAATTTTCAAGCAATTTTTCAACGCCAAAGGATTTTTTACCAACAGGTACATGGACAATGCCAGTCTTATCTACCCTGTACTCAATCTTACCGGCCTTCACTTCACTTATTGCTTTGCCTATATCAAATGTCACAGTACCTGACTTCGGGTTTGGCATTAAACCTTTGGGTCCTAATATTCTACCTAATTTACCTACTGCACCCATCATATCCGGTGTAGCGATTATTACATCGTAGTCAAACCAGTTTTCCTTCTCTATCTTTTCAAGCATTTCTTCAGCACCAACATATTCGGCACCAGCCTCCTGTGCCTCTCTGGCCTTGTCACCCTTGGCAAGGACCAACACTCTTTTAGATTTGCCTGTACCATGGGGAAGCACGACAGTACCTCTAACCTGCTGATCTGCATGTCTTGGGTCAACACCCAGTCTTATAGACAGTTCTATCGTCTCGTCAAATTTTGCTTTAGCAGTCTTTAAAACTATCTCCAGGGCCTCTTTAGAATCATACAACTTTGTTTTATCATACTCTGACAGACTTTGAAGATAGGTTTTACCTCTCTTTGCCATGTTTATCCTCCTTATGTGGTAATATCGGGAAACCCCTCCCACTTAATGCTCAGTCTACTACTTCTATACCCATGCTCCTTGCTGTACCAGCTATCATCCTCATCGCTGCCTCTATGCTGCCAGCATTCAAATCCGGCATTTTGAGTTCAGCTATCTCTCTCACCTTATCCCAGGTCACCTTAGCAACCTTCTTTTTGTTAGGTTCAGGAGAGCCACTCTCAATGCCTGCTGCTCTTTTTAACAACACAGAAGCAGGAGGAGTTTTTGTTATAAATGAAAACGACCTGTCCGCATATACTGTTATCACAACCGGTATAATAAGACCCACCTGATTTGCTGTCCTCTCATTAAATTCTTTGCAAAAACCCATTATATTAACACCATGCTGACCAAGCGCCGGACCTACAGGTGGAGCAGGTGTAGCCTTGCCAGCGGGTATCTGCAGCTTTACAAAAGCTGTTATTTTCTTCGCCATATTAGCACCTCCTTAACATGTCATCAAATCTTCTGTACCTGCACAAAATCCAGCTCTACAGGTGTTTCCCTGCCAAACATGGAGACTAGTACTTTAACTTTTTGCTTTTCCATTTCAATTTCTTCAACTCTACCAATGAAATTAGCCAGCGGGCCCGCGGTTACTCTAACATTTTCCCCTAAACTAAATTCTACTGTTGGAGTAGCCTCTTTTATGCCCAGTGCCTTTATCTCTGCATCAGTCAGAGGAACTGGCTTCGAACCAGGCCCTACAAACCCGGTAACACCACGTGTGTTTCTGACAATATACCAGGAATCATCGCTCATCTTCATCTTAATGAGCACATAACCAGGAAATATTTTACGTTTTACTATTTTCTTTTTCCCGTCTTTGATCTCAATAACCTCTTCTTCTGGGACTCTGATATCATATATAATGTTCTGCAGACCCCTATTTTCAATGGTTTTTTCAAGGTCTGCCTTTACTTTATTTTCGTAACCAGAATAGGTATGAACTACATACCAACGAGGTTTATCGGTATCAACAATGTCCAAAAACGACATATGATACCCCCATCCTTTATAAATTCAATATCCAGGCTAAGAGTAAGGCAAATATTGAGTCTGCTAAAAATATAGCTAAACTTAATACGGCAATAATCAATATAATTCCCAGCGTATACGTCCTTACTGTAGGTCTGCTCGGCCAGGTAACCTTGCGTAGCTCTGCTCTTACATCATGGAAAAAGTCTCTTATAGCTTTTATTCCTCCACCATAATTAGCCATAAAGTTCCTTCACATCCTCATCAAACTATTTTGTTTCTTTGTGCAAAGTATGATGTCTGCAAAATCTGCAGTATTTTTTTAATTCCATTCTATCAGGATGGGTCTTTTTGTTTTTTGTGGTATTATAATTTCTCTGGTGGCACTCAGTGCACTCCAGAGTAACCCTTACCCTAGGCATTACACACACCTCCACCTATAAAATCACGCATAGTTACTACTGATATATTCAGCATTAAGGGCGGATTTCCTCTTTTTACACCGTTACTCATTAAATTTACCATAAATATTTTTTATTGTCAATAAAACTTTGATTGGTATGAAGTCTATATGGCATGCCCGCAACATTAGTTTTTCAGCAGGATCAAGTTCGAAAAATAAAGGACCAGATCTACCTGGTCCCCCACAGTGGTTTATTCAATTACAGTACCGACAACACCTGCTCCTACTGTCCTGCCACCTTCCCT
>JASEJQ010000099.1 GCA_030016635.1 Thermoanaerobacteraceae bacterium
AATACCAAACATCTCTTGAGCATTAGGTTTCAGGGCATGATTCTCTGGAGCATTGTCAGACAGCGCAAAAACAAGTTCCTTTTTTGCCTTGTACTTTGGAACATAGTTTAGTAGTTGTTCTTCGTTCATGTCCTGGCTTTCCAAAATCTTTTGAATATGAGTTTTAAATGTAGCGAGGCTGTCGACTTCTCCTTTGATTAATTTATCTAAAGTAGGTCTTGAAATATTAGTAAGCCGTGAGAAGGAAGACTTTGTATATCCGTTGTCTTTAATGATATTCAATATATTTTTGCCAATTAGTTTTCTATTTTCAAATAATAATTCCATACTCATTTTTTACACCTCCTACTTTATTATACACCAAAAGTGTAAAAAAAGATACGATTTGTAAAAAAAAATTTTACAAATATTTGGGGCTATCTTTTCAGTTGTAAAATTTCCTACCCTTTCTTTTTCACTAAACTACAGGCTAAATCTAATAAGAAGAAAAGCATTGGCAGAATTTTATTTCTGCTAATGCCTTTTTTGCTTAATGGAGAATATAGTCTTTCATTTTGTAATTCTTAATGTAATCCCAATATGCTTTTACTTCATCCTGCTCCAGCATTTCATAAATACTTTCAATGTTATCATGAAATTCCTTGTACACCTTTAGCATGTGGGACTTCATCTTCGTTTTCAAGTGCAGCATGGAATAATTGCAATATACTAAGTCCCACAATACCTAGAAATTCTGCTATACTTGTTTCAAATTTAATCTCCTTCTTGTCATATGGCTCGGCCATCAAGATAAACAATTTAGCCATTATCATCTCTGTATTACTGATATTTTCATGGATTGCAAAGTTATTTATAATTTCTTTCTCACACTTTAATAGTTCATAGTGTCTATTAACCTGCTGCAGCAATGGCAATAGTAATTTCTTAGGAATTTTAATCTCAATACTTTCCTCATTAAATTTCGTATAAACTTTTTCCGCTTTTAAAAGCATATTATAAGCCCTCCCCATTATTATGAAATCCCTGTTTATAGAACTTCACTATAATATAGAGGGCTATATACCCTTTTCAAGTTTTATAATCAGTTAAATGGTGGATATTTCATATTCCTTCTAATTGCCACTCGTTATTTTTATCTCTACTTTTCTGGCTGTTAACCTAATAATTTCCACTCTTAAATCGTGGTCGCCTTGAATATATTCAAATATTTCTTCTGAATATGCAGCAGGAATATAGCCAATTTTTTCTCCTTTTAGTGTTTTAACTTCAATAGCGAATTCATCGTATAAGTTTTGAGGTGTGAATGTCAATTAATATTTTACGATTTTTGATAAATAACTTTTTACACCTAATATTTTCCAAAAATGGATTCCCGGTGCTTTATTCTGTAACTGTCTCCACTTAGGTTTATTAGCTCGCATTTATGAACTATCCTGTCTAATATAGCTGTGGTTATTGCAGGATCCCCTATAAGTTCTCCCCATTCTTCAGGACCTTTGTTTGATGTTATTATGATTGATGTCTGGTCATATAGTTTATTTACTAGCTGAAAGAAGAGATTTGCTTCGTTTCTGTCCATGGCCATAAACATCAGGTCGTCTATAATTAAAAGATCTGAATCTATTATCCTTTTTATCTTTGTTTTAGAGGTTCTCAATATCTCTGCGGTTTTTAGCAGATGAACAAGGTCGTTCATCTGTGTAAATATAACCTTGTAGCCATAATTTACGGCCTGTATTCCAAGTCCTACAGCAATGTGAGTTTTGCCTACACCGGGCGGCCCCAATAGAATGAGGTTATAGCCCTGTTCTATCCAGGTGAGTTCTTTTAATTGGTTTAGCTGCCTTTGGCTTAGGGATTGCTGTTCTTTTAAGTCAAATTTGTCCAGTGTCATATATTCAGGGAAGGATGCATATTTCAATCTGATATTGAGTTTTTTCTTTTCACGTAGGTATATCTCGTTTTTTAGCAGCTCTTCAATGAACATCTCATAGGAGTATGCCATTTCATTTGAAGTCTTTAGTAGCTCATCTATATATTCTATAGAATAGCTCATATTAAGGCTTTTCATCATTTTCTTTATGTTCTCTATTGATGCAGTCAATTCATTGTCCCCTCTTCATCTGCTGGATTTGTAGCTGCCTCTTTGAATATATTTTCATAATAGGAAGGGTCTCTTGTTTGTACCTTTGATTTTATTTTTTCTTCATCTTCTTTAGAGAGCGGGGATATATCCGCAGCTACCTTTTCTGTGTTTTCTATATCCTTATGCATTTCTTTTTTGTAATGGACGAGAGCATCTTTAAAGTCTACTGCACTATACAGATTGTTTATTGTGCAAAAGTCAAGGGCCATGTCAATAACATTAATGTCCTGGTCTTTTATTGTGGACTGTACTAAAAGGAGCTGGTCCCTTATATACCTTGGTTTTTCTTTTTGGATATTATGAAGGAAATCACATGCTTTAGCTGTATCTGTAAATGATACAGCAGTGTCTTTCATCAGCATGGGTATCTTGAGAGATTTTTCTCTTGCATGATCATTATTTTTTATTAGCAGTCCTCTGCCCGATGCTATCTTATGTCTTGCTATCTCCTTTCCATCAGGGTTAAAGAATATATATTCATCATCTGTTTTGCTTACCATTACATATGTATCTGACCCTTTGTATGTACCTAATGGTACAGAGTATCTGTTCCCTTTTATTGGTACAGTGTTGTCTTTTCTTACCTTATAGGTTATACTAAATAGAGATGGTTTTATTTGTATCTTTTCTAATACCGGCCTTAGGTGTTTGCGTTCTTCTTTAAAGCATAGGGCCGGTATTTTCTTTGTTGTGCCATTCATCTTGCCGTTACCCCTTCTTTCAAGCCATTTTAGTGCATCTTCATTCCACCTATCTAAATTATGAAATATACGGTTTCTGGCAAAATTGTTTTTAACAAATCCTACGACATTTTCTATCCTGCCTTTATTACGTTAATCTTTACGTAATAAAGGTTACGTTAAGACTTTCATTATGTAAAGAAATGTGATTCCAAATGTGGGAATTTCCTGTTTTGGTGTTATATTTCTTTACATAATAATCCGGATGTGTTATTCA
>JASEJQ010000009.1 GCA_030016635.1 Thermoanaerobacteraceae bacterium
ATTTATACTTTAGCCTTTGCAGTACAGTGCCATCATGTTATTCTTTTTATAAGGTGGATAATATACAGGTTATACCTAAATCATGATAGCATGCTATAATAGCTTTAGAGGTTTTTGGTAAGCCGATTTAATTTAACGTCATGCGAAAGGGGATATTCATATGAAGATAGCTGTAATAGGTGGCAGCGGCGTGTATACGCCCAACCTGATTAAAGAGATAATAAGGTATAACCTGCCAGTCGATGAGGTGATTTTAAACGGCAGAACAAAAGAAAAGCTGGAACTGGTGGCTGAATACTGCAGGGAGCTTGTTAAAGATTCCGCTGTAAAAATTCAGGTATCCACAAACACAGATAGGATAGAGTCTATAAAGAATGCAGATTTTGTCATTTCCCAGATAAGGACGGGGGGAATGAAGGCCAGGGCATTCGATGAGAGTTTTCCTAGGGAACTCGGCCTTATAGGGGATGAGACCTATGGCGTGGGTGGATTTTCGGATGCGGTGAGGACACTTCCGATTGCCGTCGAAATTTCCCGGGAAATAGCGGAATATGCACCGGATGCATACCTCATTGACCTGACCAATCCTGCCAGCATGGTTATGAGGGCATCGAGAGATGCAGCGGATATAAAGATGGTGGCGGTGTGCGATATGCCGGCCGTGACCATGGAAAAGATTGCTGGACTGCTTGGATGCAGCACAGAGAAAATGTTTGTAAACTATTATGGGTTAAACCACCTTGGATTTTTTGACAGGATAATAGTAAATGGAGAAGATAGGACCAATGAGGTCTTGGGGATGGTGGAGGGACTGGGCCTGGGTGTTGATGCTCATCTAATCAGAGGTCTTGGCGTGGTACCTCTACCCAACCTCAGGTTATACTATCATCCCCATGAGGTTTTAAAGGGCCAGGCCGGTAAGCCGAGGGGCGAGGTGCTTGCTGGAGTAGAGGAAGAGATAATGGTATGCCTTGATACTAAGGATTATAACAAACTAGAAGCATACTACGGAAGGAGAGCCACGCCGTGGTATGGTATAATGGCAGGACTGATGGCAGCATTAATGGGGATAAAGCCGGGCTATTTCTTCTTGAATGTGATAAACAATGAGCTCCTGGATTTCCTTCCGGATGAGGCAGTGGTGGAGGTGTACTGCTATGTGGACAAAAATGGTGTGCACCCCATCCATATAGAGATGGTATCTGATGAGGTAAAGCCCCTTATAAGTACAATAAATGAGTATGAGGAGAGGACGCAGAAGGCCATAATAAAGAAGGATATGGATGGGATGATAAGGGCGCTGATGATTCATCCCGAGATTAGGGATTATGAGCTGGCGAGGACAGTGGTAGAAAGGGTAATGGCTGCAAACTGACGGCTATGTGAAATGAAATGGCAAAAAATATTGTTTACATCTTTGAATATGTATGTTATACTTTCACTAAATGAATATGTAAGTCTCATTAGACTTACCTGACTTTAATTTAGCCCTGAGAGGCTAAAAAGGAGGTAGTTATTATGGTGAAAATGTATCCCTGAATAGGATAGGTTTACTTGCTGTGTAAATCTATCCTATTTTTTTATGTTCAGGGAGGGATAATGAATGAAAGACCTTCTGGGATTGAGGGACATGAGCAGGACGGAGATAGAGGAGATACTGGATGAGGGTTTAAGACAATATGAGAATATCATAAACAGAAACTTTACAGACGAGCTTAAGGACAGGACACTGGTTACACTTTTCTATGAGCCCAGTACCAGGACACGGGCATCCTTTGAACTGGCAGCGAAAAACCTGGGGGCCAGGGTGGTATCCATAGAGACTTCTACAAGCAGTGTGAGAAAGGGAGAGTCATTGATAGACACCATGAGGACATTGGAGAGCATGGGGGTGGACTATATAGCCATGAGGCACCCCATGACAGGGGCAGCGCACTTAGCTGCCAGGTTTACTACGGCCTCCATAATAAATGGTGGGGACGGCATAAACGAACATCCAACCCAGGCCCTCCTAGATATGCTTACAATGCTCAAAGAAAAGGGCAGGATTGACGGCCTGAATGTGGCCATAGTGGGGGATATACTTCACAGCAGGGTGGCAAGGTCTAATATATTTGGACTAACGAAAATGGGGGCCAGGGTGAGGATTTCAGGACCGTCTACCATGATTCCATCGGGCGTTGAGTTCATGAATGTGGAGGTATGTGAGATGGTGGAGGATGCCCTTAAAGACGCTGATGTGATAATGACCTTGAGGATACAGATGGAGAGGCAGGCAGGTGGATTTATTCCTTCCCTTTCAGAGTATACAAGGTTTTATGGGATTACAGAGAAAAGGGTAGGCCTGGCCAGGCCCGACGCCATCATAATGCACCCGGGACCAATGAACAGGGGGGTTGAGATTGATTATTGTCTGGCATCGTCAGATGCCTCTGTGATAGAAGAACAGGTCACTATGGGGGTTGCCCTGAGGATGGCAGTACTAAAGTTCATAAGGAGGGAGACCGATGAGTATCCTTATCAAAAACGGCTATGCTGTAGATGATGAAAAAGAAATAAGGGCTGATATATTGATTGAAAACGGGGTAATAGCCGAAGTGGGGGATATAGATACAAGGGCAGACAGGGTTATTGACGCAGAAGGAATGATAGTTATGCCTGCCTTTGTAGAGCCCCATGCCCATCAAGGGGATACACCAGGTAGTCTCTCCCTGGCTGCCATCTCCGGTGGATATACCAGGGTGGCACTGCTGCCAGATTCAAATCCGCCCATAGACAGCGAGATGGGCATAAGGTATGTAGAGGATAGATATAGAAATTTACCAATAAAGGTATATCCTATGGGCAGCATATCCAAGGGATTAAAGGGGGAGGAACTCTCAGAAATGGGCAGGATGAGGTCGGCAGGAGCAGTTGCCTTCTCAGATGTGGGCGGAGTTAAAGACCCCATGTTTATATCTAAAGCATTAAAATATTCAAAGCCCACGGATGCTTCCCTCATGTTCTTACCCGATGACTGCGGCGGCCTCATGAACGAAAGCTATTACTCCACACTGTATGGGCTTGCGGGCATACCGGCGGAGATTGAGGAAATACTGGTAACAAACCTTGCCATACTATCTATCAAGGAGGATGTTCATGTCCATATAATGGATATCAGTACAGAAAAATCACTGGAGGCCCTTTGCCAGGCACAGGGGAAGGGCACAAGGCTTACGTCGGATGTGACACCGTACCACCTTATTCTGGATGAGGGCGAGCTTAAAGATTATGATACAAACCTTAAGATAAATCCGCCTTTAAGAAGTAAGCATGATATACAGGCATTAAAGGAGGCCCTTAGGGAAGGCCTAATAGATGCCATATCTTCAGACCATAAACCCAGGCCAAGGGAAGCAAAATATGTAGAGTTTTCAAAAGCAGATTTCGGTATATCCGGGATTGAGACTGTATTTTCACTGATGGTTACCTACCTGATAGAGGGAGGGACTATAGGGCTGAAGGATATGGTAAGGCTTATGTCAAAAGGACCATCAGAGGTCCTCGGGATAAAACCCGTGAGGATAGAGCAAGGATGTGAGGCTGATATAGTGATAGCTGACATGAGTAGGGAGTTTGTGCTGGATAAGATGTACTCTGCCGGTAATAACCCATTCATTGGGAAGAAGCTGAAGGGCATGGTTATGTACACCATATCCTCAGGAGAGGTTGCATGGGAGAGGGGAGATGCCTGATGATAATGCAAAACCTCAAGGCAGGTATAGATAAACTGGATAATCCCTCTGTGGTAGGTCTGGATACCAGGGTTGATTATTTGCCTGCGGGAGTGTCAACAGTTATTGAGTTCAATAAAGGGATTATAGAAAGCATATATGATATAGTGGCGGCTGTGAAGATACAGATTGCCATGTACGAGGAGAGAGGGGTTCAAGGGATAGAGGAATTTTACAGGACTGCAGAATATGCTGAGGAGAAGGGCCTTATGGTTATAGCCGATGTGAAAAGAGGGGATATAGGGGACACTGCGGTGTCCTACTCAAAGGCATATCTGGGGTGCAAGTATATAGACTTTGTAACATTGAACCCATATCTGGGATATGATTCTCTCGAACCATTTTTTGAAGACTGCGAGAGGTACGATAAAGGGGTGTTTGTTCTGGTAAAGACATCCAATAAGGGTTCGGCAGACATACAGAACCTTATGACAGACGGAAAGCCCCTTTATGAGAAGGTAGCGGAAAAGGTTAATAAATGGGGTTTAAAGCACATAGATGGTTATTACTCGAGGGTAGGTGGCGTTGCAGGGGCCACGCACCCGGATGAATTGAGGAGAATAAGGACCATTATGGGAAACAACTACCTGCTTATCCCCGGCTACGGTGCGCAGGGCGGGACTGCAAGGGATATAGCTGAAGCACTGGGTGGGAATATGGAAGGTATACTGATAAACTCATCGAGGAAGGTCCTTTTAGCCTATAGAGAGAGTGGTAAAGACTACAAAGAGGCGGCAAGGGATGAGGTATTAAGAATGAAGGAGGAGTTAAATGATGCTTTCAAGGATAGAGTATAACGAGCGAATAGCAGATGGGGTATATGTGATGGGGCTGGATGCGGGCGAGATAGCGCCCTCCGCCAGGCCTGGCCAGTTTGTGCACGTGCTTGTAGATAGGGATAAGTACCTTTTGAGAAGACCCTTCAGCATATGCGATGTGGATGGAGGTACGATTAAGATAATGTATAGGGTAAAGGGTGTAGGCACAGAGCTGATGTCCAGGGCCATGCGGGGAGAGAGTATGGATATAATGGGGCCTCTGGGGAAAGGATTTAATGAGGTCAGAGGTAGGGTAGCCATTGTAGGTGGAGGTATTGGCCTGGCACCTCTTGTGTACCTGGCAAGGAGGATAAAGAGCGGCACTATGTTCATAGGGTTTAATGATGAACCCTTTGGACTTGATTTCATCAGTAATCCCGGGTTGGATATAAGGGTGGCTACAACAAATGGAACTACGGGTTATAGGGGAAACGTTGTGGATCTCTTCGAGGATACCTTAAGCTCCGAAAGATACGATTATATGTATGCCTGCGGGCCGAAGCCCATGATTAAAGAGATTAAAAGGGTATGCAAAGAGCATGAGATACCAGGAGAGGCCTCATTCGAGGAAAGAATGGGGTGCGCCCTGGGTGCTTGCATGGTTTGCTCCATACCTGTAAAGGATGGGGATAAATTTAAGTACAAGAGGATATGCAAGGACGGACCTGTGTTCAATATAGATGAAGTAATATTTGGGGGTGTTGCATAATGGATATACTGGAGATATTAAGAGATACAGGAGCACTCTTAGAGGGCCACTTCCTTTTGACATCGGGCAATCATTCGGATAGGTACATTCAATGTGCTAAGATGACACAGTACCCCGAATACTGTGAAGATATATGCAGGGCTATGGCAAAGAGCTTTCAGGATGCCCATGTTGATGTGGTCATCGGCCCGGCCATAGGTGGCATACTGGAATCCTATGAGGTGGCAAGGCAGCTGAAGGCAAGGAGCATATTTGCAGAGAGAGAAAATGGAGTCCTTATCTTAAGGCGTGGCTTTGAGATAAAAGAAAGAGAAAGGGTGCTGGTCGTGGAGGATGTCACCACCACAGGGAGCACAACTAAAGAGGTTATAGACCTAGTGAAGGGATATGGCGGTATCGTTGTTGGTGTTACATCCATAGTGGACAGGAGCGGGGGCAGCATTGATTTCGGTGTATCCTTCAAACCCCTTATCATAGTAGACTTCAATACCTATCATCCTGACGAATGTCCATTGTGTAAAGAAGGGCTTCCCTATATAAAGCCGGGGAGCAGAAATATAGCAAAATAGGTAATCTTTCATATTTCCTCAGAAAGCTTTGCTGTGGCAACCACATCTGATATGGAAAGCCTTCCACCAGGGTTTAATACCCTGCAGGCCTCTTTAAAGACCTGCTCTTTTTCCAGAGATAGATTTATAACACATCTCTTGCTAAGAAGCAGTCAAAGCTGCCTCCGCTTCCCAGGTCAAGTACTGTTTAGCCTTCATTTATTTCTTCCATTTCTTAATGGTTCATTGGCAAACCTCCCTTTTATAGTTTAACCTCTATCCCTACCATGCCTTTATCCAATATTGACGCGGCCTTTATCTTTTATTTAGAATTTAACATTCTTAACATAAATTTTGTTATATAATATATAGAGATAAACAAAGGAGGTTCGGATTTTATGTATCATATGCTTGTAACCGATGTAGACGGTACACTTTTAGATAAGGATGGAAAAGTACCTGAGGAGACAAAACTTGTATTGAAGGCATTAAGGGAGCGCGGTTTTATAACCACTATAGCTACTGGGAGGATGCTTGCTACAGCAGAACCGGTGGCAAAGGAAATAATGATTAATGCACCACTTATCTGCTATAACGGGGCATTGATAATTGATATATATACAAGACATAAAATTTTAGAGAAATATATACCGGCAGAACTCCTTATAAAAGGAATTAAAATCCTGAAGAAATACAACTATGAAATTGGAATATATCATAAGGATATTTTACTTATTGATGAGCTAAACGCAAAGACAGGGTGGTATATTGAGGCAAATAAGGGCATTGAGTATCATACTGTTGGCGATTTAGAGGGATATGTCAAGTCTACCGGCATATCTTCACCAAAGATATTTGGCATAGGAGAACTTGGCGAAGAGGCAACCGTACCCGCCGGTTTAGTGGAAGACCTCTCTGAAGACTTTGAAGTGACCTATGCAGGAGGTGGACACATGGAAATAAACCTAAAGGGTGTGAATAAGGGCAGTGGTGTAAAATTTTTGGCAGAGGCTTTTAAAATTGATAGAAATGATGTAATATGTATAGGTGATGGTCATAATGATGTATCTATGCTAAAATATGCTGGTATGGGTATAGCTATGGGGAACGCTGATGATCGGATAAAGGTTTTTGCTGACTATGTTACAGTGACGAATAAGGAGAATGGCCTTTTAAAAATAGTGAATGAATTTGTTGTTCCCCAGGAAAAAATAGTCCTATAAGGAGATGTAGTCAATGGTAAAGAGATTTATAGACAGCACGCTGGAGGACATAAGGGGAATGTCATCTAAAGACCTTATTGATAGTATTAAAGCCAGTGAAGGAAGAGTAATAATGGCTGAGCTTCTCGCTACAGCACAGCCGCTTATATATGGGGTTTCCAATGCTGAACTGGTATCAGCATTTGGCGCTGATCTCATTGTTTTAAACTTCTATGATGTCAATAATCCCGTACTCTATGGACTTGTCCCCAGTGGAGACGGTGTCATAAGGAGTGTAAAGGGATTAACTGGTAGGCCGGTAGGCATTAACTTAGAGCCTGTTAGCCCTGAGGCAAAAGTACTGGGTATAAGGGATGAATTACCGGAAGGGCGCTTAGGCACTGTTGAGAATGCTGTTAAGGCTAAGGAACAGGGTGCAGATTTTATCGTTTTAACTGGAAATCCAAGGACAGGTGTTACAAATGAAAGTATAATAGAAGCTGCCAGGAGTATAAAAGCTGAGTTGGGTGATGACATTATACTTATGGCAGGGAAGATGCACGCGGCTGGAATGATGAAAGAATCCGGGAGCAGGATAATAAGCCGTGAGGTTATAGACGCCCTGGCTGTAACAGGATGTGATTGCATTATGGTACCATCACCAGGGACCGTGCCTGGAATTACATTGGAGTGCGTGCATAAGTCAGTGGAATATATCCACAGTCTTGGCATCATGGCCATGTCTGCTATCGGTACCTCACAGGAAGGTTCAGATGAGGAAACCATAAAACAGATAGCCCTGTATAATAAAATGGTTGGCGTGGACATACACCATATAGGTGACTCGGGGTATACAGGTGTTGCAGTGCCTGAGAATATAATGGTTTATTCTATAGCCATAAGGGGCAAGAAGCATACCTTCTTTAGAATAGCGAAGAGATAAATATTTTTTAAAGTAGCCCCTGCTGCATATTATAATATATTATACAGTAACGGCCTTTTAAAAGAGGGGGGCTTACTATATGAGCTACTCAGATGTGCTAATAAGAATGCTTTTGTCTACATTGTTGGGCGGTATAATAGGCATCGAAAGAGAAGGGGCGAATAAGGCAGCTGGTTTCAGGACTCACACACTTATATCCGCAGGCTCGGCTTTGATTATGCTGGTCTCTATCTCCATGTTTGAGATTTTTAAGACTCAGACTGATTCAATGGACCCTGCCAGGATAGCTGCCCAGGTAGTGAGCGGGGTAGGGATATTGTGCGCTGGGACGATTATGACCAGCGGGGCCTCAGTGAAGGGACTTACTACTGCTGCCAGTATGTGGATGACAGCCGCCATTGGCCTGGCCACAGGAGCAGGCCTCTATTTCCTGGCTGTCTTATCTACCCTAAT
The DNA here is from genome assembly GCA_030016635.1 of Thermoanaerobacteraceae bacterium. Taxonomy (GTDB): domain Bacteria; phylum Bacillota; class Thermoanaerobacteria; order Thermoanaerobacterales; family UBA4877; genus JASEJQ01. The sequence continues at coordinate 8,447 of JASEJQ010000009.1, forward strand.
AACACTGGTTGTACTTGTGTTCTTTGCCAGAGTAGAAAAGTTTATAGGCATAGGAGGTCATATCTACGAATTAAAACTCATACTGAAAGATGAACCTGGAGAGATAGGCATGGTCACCACTGCTTTGGGGAAAAAGAATATCAATATAAGAAATATTGAATTCGAGAAAGAAGAAGATGAGCAGATAACCCTTTCATTGTTTGTTAAGATTCCACCATCTGTTACTGTGGATGATATGATTTCTGCACTTAAAGAGATAAATGGTGTATATGAGGTAAAGTTAAAAAAGTAAAGGACGGGGTACGGACCCCGTCCTTTACTTTTTTGGGGCTATTAGTTATTTTTTTAACATGCAAATTTAAGAAGGAAAAACGTTTTTTATGTCGAATATAATATATATGTCAAGTGGTAAGACCAATGGTCTTTTATAACACTAAACCTTATACAAAAAAATGGAGGTGTTTTGAGATGTTTTGATGTTTAAAAAAGGTATGTATTAATCCTCATGATGATTGTATTAGTACTATCATTGGTTGCGGCAGGATGTGGTTCACAAAATACAAATAATGTATCAAATGGGCAGAATTCGCAACAGACAAATACGCAGGAGGAAAATATTAAAACAAGGATAATTAAGTTTGCCCATAATGGCCCTAATATTTCCGAACACCTAATGAATGTAGCAGCGAATAAATTTAAAGAGCTTGTTGAGAAGAATTCCAATGGTCAGTTAAAGGTAGAGATATATCCAGCAGGACAATTGGGGGATGCCCGTACAATAGTTGAAGGCATACAAATGGGAACCATTGAAATGGGAGATGTAGAAAATGGTCCTATGGGAAGATTTGCTCCTGCAGCTATGCTTTGGGACCTTCCATATCTCTTCAGAGATATAGATCATGCCTACAAAGTACTTGACGGCCCTGTGGGAGATAAGATAAAGGAAATGTATCTTAACAAGGGTATAAGGGTACTTGCCTTCAATGATGGTGGTTTCAGGTATTTTACAAATAATAAAAGGCCTATAACAAAACCTGATGATATGAAAGGTTTGAAAATTAGGGTTATGGAAAGTGAAGTTATGATTAATACAATCAATGCTTTTGGTGCTTCTACAATATCAATGGCATTTGGTGAAGTATATACTGCACTGCAACAAGGTACAGTGGATGGCCAGGAGAATCCATTGGACTTGATAGATAGCCAGAAATTTTATAAAGCGCAAAAATATCTATCATTAAGTAAACATTTCTATTATCCAAGGCAATATATAATATCTGATAAGGTAATTGCGGACTAAAAAAATTAAGGAGGGTCTAGGATGGATAGAAAAGGATTAAAAAAAATTATAGCTTTAATTGTTGTTGCATCAATGACGTTTTTTTTAATTACAGGATGTTCAGGAAGTAAAGAGTCTGGAGAGGCCAATAAAGGGTCTGGAGAAGGTAAAACACAGGTGCTTAAAATAGCTCACCTTGCTCCGCTGACAGGTTCTGCGGCATCCTATGGAGTTCAAATAGTCGAAGCTGCCAAAATGGCTGTAGAAGAAATCAATGCGGCAGGTGGCTTTACCGGACCTAATGGGGAAAAGATAACGATAGATTACACGGAAGTTGATGAAACCTCAAACTCTGCTGCGGCAATCGATGCTGCTAAGAATGCTGTTTCAATGAACCCCCATGTTATTCTTGGTCCCAACAGAAGCGGTGGCGTTCTTGCAGCTCACAAGGTGTGGCAAGAAGCTAAAATACCTGCTATAACAGATGCTACAAGTGCTCAGACAACAAAACAAGGAAACCCGTACACTTTCAGAATGCAGATTTCTTCGGAATACTGGATTCCTATTCTAGTCAAAACAGCAGTAGAAAAATACAACATTAAAAAACCTGCTGTTATATATGGTTTGAATGACTATTCAAAGGCAAACTGGGTTGCTACAGAGCCTGCAATGGCTAAGTACGGCCTTAAACCGGTGACAGTTCAGACTTTCAATGACGGTGACCAAGACTTTTCTGCACAATTGGTAGCAATTAAAAACTCCGGTGCGGATTCGATTTTCCTTTATGGGTATACCCCTGAATGCGGTAAGATCATTCGCCAGCGGGTAGAGTTAGGAATGGGTAATCTCCTTGTGTTTACTGAAAGGGCATCCACAGACCCTGCAGCTGTAGAAATTGCAGGCAAGGAAAACTTTGAAGGAGTCGTAACTTCAACAACACTGTCACCTGGAGATCCGGATCCCAAGATTCAGGAATTTATAAAGAAATTCGAATCAAAATATCATCGAACGATTTCCGCGACGCATGTCAACCATTATGACAGCGTCTATATAGTCAAGAGTATAGTAGAAAAAGTGGGTCTTGACAGAGAAAAGATAAGAGAAGAACTTTCCAAGCTCAATAACTATCAAGGCGTACTTGGTGTGTATAGTGCTGACAAGGAAGGTAACCTTGTACACCATATGTACACTCAGGTCTACAAAAACGGTAAGTGGGAACTCCTTTTGGAAGAAACCTACCCCGTACAGTAATAGCATACAGTTAGGGAGATGGTTTTTCACTTCTCCCTAACAAATTTAACAAAAAGGAGTGAAACGGGTGTCGCTTGCTACATTAATACAATTAATTTTTCAAGGATTAAACATGGGTTTAATTTATGCTCTGGCTGCATTGGGTATTTCGCTTATATGGAATGCTTCCGGATTATTTAATTTTTCACAGGGTGATTTGCTGACGATAGGCGGCTATATTATGTTGACATTTTTCTCCTTCTTATCCCTGCCCTATCCTGTAGCTTTTTTAATAACAATAGTCATTATGGGAATAGCGGGTTACCTCTTGAGTAAAGGCTATTTTTACCCGATGTTCCAACAAAACTTCAATCCACAAATTATTCTGATAGGGACAGTTGCATTGTCAGTCTTTATAAGAAATAGTGTACTGCTGACATGGGGGCCTAATGCCAAGACTTATACCAACCCCTTTGGCAGCAAGCCACTGGCGCTTTTTGGAGTAAACTTAATGCCGCACTATTTTTGGAATATAGTTATTGTAGCAGTTTTAGTTTTAGCCCTGCAGATGTTTTTGAAGGGAACGGTAATAGGTATTGCTATGAGAGCAGTGGCCCAGAAACCGGTTGCTGCTTCATTAATGGGAGTAAAAGTAGGGCAGATGATTTCATTGACGTTTTTGCTTTCTACAGGTCTTGCTGCAATATCAGGCATTTTGATAGCACCGATAATTCCATTGACACCTGAAATGGGTGGTCTTTTAGCGATTAAAGCTTTTGCAGCAGCTTTAATAGGAGGTCTGGGAAGTTTTGGAGGAGCTTTAGTCGGTGGAATAATTATTGGAATTGCTGAAGTGTTTTTTGCAACCCTAGTAACTTCCACATATAAGGATGTGTTTATATTTGCAGTTCTTATTGCGTTTCTTATGATACGACCCGGCGGTATTTTTAGAGCCGATATTTCAGAAAAGGTATAGGGGGATACGAATGGGGAAGATATTTGACACCATCAAAAATAATATATTGATAGTGATTGCGTTGCTTTTAGCATTGATTCCCGTTATCGGTGTCCCTTCTTACCAGTTTTATATTATTGAGAGGGGACTTCAGAACGCAATTATCGTCATAAGTCTTGTTATACTCCTGGGGTATACAGGTCAGTTATCGCTTGGTCATGCGGGTTTGCTGGCTACCGGTGCTTATACTTATGGTATTTTAGTAGTATCGTATAATGTAAATCCATGGATTGCATTTTTAATAGCTCCAATTTTTACGGCCTTAATAGGAGCTCTGCTAGGAATTCCTTCTTTCAAGTTAACAGGCCCGTTTTTGGTTGTTACAACTATTGCATTGGGTGAGATTGTAAGAATATTAATCCTGAATTGGGAAAAACTTACCGGTGGGCCTTACGGGTTGACAGGCATTACTTCAATCATTTCTAACTCGAAACTAATGTTCTATTTGATTTTGATAATTGTTTATTTTATCTCAGTTGCTACTAGTAGGTTGAGTGTATCAAAGATAGGCCTTGCATTTAAAGCTATTAAAGAAGATGAAGTTGCAGCAGAGGTCATGGGAGTGGACGTAAAAAGATATAAATTGCTTGCGTTTACAATATCTTCATTCCTTGCTGGTTTATCTGGCGCTATTTTTGCGAGCCTTACAGGCTATCTAAACCCCGACTCGTTTACATTTGCTGATAGCGCAACCTTCCTGTTGATGACGGTTCTTGGAGGTATGTCCAGTGTTCCGGGTGCCATCTTAAGTTCCCTTGCTGTAACAGCTTTGCCAGAGATTTTAAGGTTCATGGCAAGAAGCAGAATGGTGATTTACTCACTGGTTCTTTTACTCATAATAAGATACTCCAAGCAATTGAGCTCTGTTAAAATAAGTAAGTTTTTCTTAAAGAAAAAGAATAAAGAAGATCTAGTCGTAGGCGGAGGTGAGTAAGATGGCATTACTGGAAACGATAGGATTGGTAAAAAGATTTGGAGGTTTAACGGCAGTAGACCACCTTGACCTGCAGGTCAATGAAGGTGAAATATGTGGTTTGATAGGTCCAAACGGTTCAGGGAAGACTACGGTACTAAATGTTATAACAGGAATTTATAAGAATGACGGCGGAAAGGTTATATTTAACGGAAAAGAAATCCATATCCTTACACCTCATGAAATATGCGAGCATGGAATTGCCAGGACATTTCAGAATATAAGAGTGCTGGGTTCGCAGACTGTTTATGACAATGTAAGGCTTGGCCTTCACATTCAAACAAAATCAGACCTTTTTAATATAATATTCAATACAAAACAAGTTAGAGAAGAGAATGAAAGGATAAGAAAAATAATTGAAGAAGCTCTGGACATAGTTGGCTTGCGAAAAGAAAAAAATGAAATCACCAAGAACCTACCGTATGGAAAGCAAAAGGTTCTGGAAATTGCAAGGGCTATTGTTGCTAAGCCAAAATTATTGCTTCTTGACGAACCGGCTGCTGGATTAAATACCGCCGAAACTGAAAACCTGATGGAAATAGTGAGAAACATCCGAAAAAGAGGGATTTCAATACTATTGATAGAGCATGAAATGGCTTTTGTCGGCGGGTTGACAGACAAGGTGTATGTGATAAACTACGGCAAAAAAATAGCTGAAGGCACATTTAATGAAATAAAGAAAAATCCAAGTGTTATACAAGTATATCTTGGTACAAAGGGGGACGAGTAATGTTAATAATAAAAGACCTTACAGTCTCTTATGGTACTGCCCCTGTCCTTCACAAGATAAATTTAGAAGTGCCTGAAGGCAAGATTGTAACTCTATTGGGAGCTAATGGTGCGGGCAAATCAACCACATTGAAAACCATATCAGGCCTATTGAAGCCCTTATCCGGGCAAATTACATTCTACAATAAAAGAATTGATAGTCTAAGCCCGGATCAAATCGTTAAACTGGGAGTGTCGCACGTTCCTGAAGGAAGGCAGATATTCCCCGGCCTGACAGTTGAAGAAAACCTGAAGATGGGTGCGTATGTGAATTATAAACCTAGAGAAGTGGCAAAAAAAATTGATATGATCTATGAGGTATTCCCAAGGCTGAAAGAAAGAAAAAAGCAGCTTGCTGGCACCATGAGTGGCGGTGAGCAGCAGATGCTTTCCATAGGCAGAGGATTAATGAGCGAACCGAAATTACTCATGCTTGATGAGCCATCACTAGGACTTGCTCCGATAATCATTGAAGATATCTTTAAAAAGATCAAGGAAATCAATGAACTAGGTACCACAATACTGTTAATAGAGCAAAATGCCAACCTAGCGTTTGCTGTTAGTGATTATGCATATTTACTAGCAGTTGGCAAAATTGTTATGGAAGGCGAAACAAGGGTGATTAGAGAGAACAAGATGCTTCTGGCTGCATATCTGGGAGGGAGCAATTAATATGAACATCCTTGTATGTAATGTCGGTAGTACTTCTTTAAAATACGGGTTATTAAATATGACCAGTGAAGAATCGCTTGCATGGGGCCGAATTGAAAGGATTGGGTCTGATAAAAGCATATATTCACATAAAGATGTGAAGGGATTTGAATTTAAGCAAGAGGCTCACATTCCCAATTATAAAACAGGAATAAACCTTATGATAAAAAATTTGATAAATAATGGGGAAGGTGTAATTACAAGTTTGGAAGAAATATCATCAATAGGGTTTAAAGTAGTCCATGCAAAAGATATTTCTGGAGTACAATTGCTGACAGATGAAGTATTGAAAGCAATGGAAGAGTACAACTGTATTGCACCTGCCCATAATCCTCCTTATATAGATGCGATAAAACAATTCAGGGAATTAATACCGGAAGTGCCATTGGTAGGCTCTTTTGAAACAGGATTTCATAAGACTATACCTCCTGAGGCATTTTTATATGGCATACCGTATGAGCTCTATAAAGATCATGGAATAAGAAAATATGGTTTTCATGGAGCTTCACACGAATATGTCTCAACACAGGTTTCTGAAATTTTGGGAAGAAAAGACTTAAAAATTGTCACATGCCATCTTGGAGGAAGCAGTTCACTATGCGCAGTAAAAAATGGAGAATCAGTTGATACAACAATGGGTTTCTCACTGCAGTCAGGCATATTGAATAACAATAGATGTGGCGATATAGACCCATTTGTACTAATATATCTCATGGAGAAATTAGGTTATACATTAGATGAAGTTAAGCATGTGCTTACAAAAAAGGGCGGACTTTTGGGAATATCTGGAGTTAGCAACGATCTAAGAGATATAGAGGAAGCTGCAGAGCATGGAAATGAACGTGCAATACAATGTATTGAGACATACTGCTACAATATAAAAAAATACATTGGCGCTTTTGCCAGCGCAATGGGCGGATTAGATGTTATAGCCTTTGCAGGAGGAATTGGAGAAAATGGGATAAAGATTCGGGAGAAGGTATGCAAAGGATTAGAGTTTCTTGGAGTATACATTGACCATGAACGCAACAAAGTTAGAGGAATAGAAAAAGTAATATCAACTGACAGTTCCCCAGTTAAGGTTATGGTGATACCTACAAATGAAGAGATTATTGTAGCACGTAAGGTAAAACAGTACTTGGAGGGTATTAGATGATAATAATTATTAATGACAAAGATAATGTTGCGATCGCTCTTACTGATTTACCTGCCGGAAAAGAGATTAAAGCTGGAAATGATGTGATAATTGTGCAGGAAAGTATACCTTATGGTCACAAAGTGGCCTTAAAGGATATAAGTAAAGGAGAAGAAATAATTAAGTATGGTGAGGTCATAGGAGCGGCAGTAGAAAATATAAAAAAAGGTTCTCATGTTCACACGCATAATATGGCAGGACTTAGGGGGCGGGGAGATGAAAAACATTAAACTGACAGGTTATCGGCGCCCGAATGGCAAAGTAGGAATACGGAATCATTTACTCGTAATGCCAACGGTTGCTTGTGCCAACGAGACCGTCAAGGCAATAGCAGAAAAAATCCAGGGTGCAATTGCTATTAATCATCAGCATGGCTGTTCTCAATTGGGAAGAGATAGCGAACAAACAAAAAGAACATTAATAGGCTTTGGATCTAATCCTAACGTAGGTGGAGTTATAGTAGTCGGATTGGGTTGTGAGACAGTACTGGCTCCTCCTGTAGCTGAAGCCATCCAGCAAAAGACAGGGAAACCTGTAGAGTACCTGATAATTCAAGAAACGGGTGGAACAGATAGAACCATAGAAGAAGGTATAAAGGTTGGATTAGATATAAATAACCAAATATCAAAATGTCAAAGGGAGCCCATAGATTTAAGCGAACTGATAGTATCTTTGGAATGTGGCGGCTCAGATGTTACATCGGGTATTGCGGCCAATCCCGCTGTGGGAGAAGCAAGTGATCTTCTGGTACAAAAAGGAGCTACAGTTATATTGTCAGAAACTACCGAACTAATAGGAGCGGAGCATCTACTTGCATCGAGGGCAGTGAATGATACGGTTAAAAGAAGGTTATTAGAAATAGTTAAACGAATGGAAAAAAAAGCAATTGAAATGGGAGTATCTATAACAGGGGCTAACCCTACTCCGGGAAATATTGAAGGTGGATTGACTACAATAGAAGAGAAATCGTTAGGGTGTGTTTACAAGGCCGGGACTTCACCCGTAGCTGAAGTAATAGAATATGCAGAAACCCCGTTACAAAGAGGTTTAGTTATTATGGATACACCTGGCAATGATATAGAGTCTATAACTGGGATGGCGGCAGGTGGCTCTCAGATATGTTTGTTTACGACAGGTAGAGGTACACCGACAGGGTCGGCAATAATGCCTGTTATAAAGATTTGTGGTAATCCAAAGACGTGTAAAACTATGAAAGAAAATATAGATTTAGATGTAAGTACGATCATCCTGGGTGAGGAAACACTAAAAGATGCCGCAAAAAGGATAATCCAGGAGATTTTTGAAGTCGTAAATGGCAAATTAACTTTAGCTGAAGCAAAAAAAATGCATGGGTTTGCCATAAACAGGATAGGCCCAACAATGTAATGAAACAAGTAAATAAATACGCAGTTTTGAACAATAACTGTTTGAACAATAACTGAAGGTGATCTTTTTGAATAAGGTGATTAAGCTTCATTATGGTGAAGATTATATCAGTTTTGAACTGCCGGAAGAAAAAATATCTTGGATTGCTTCTCCAAATCATTTGGAGCCGGTAGCGGATTTAGATGAAGAGGTAAAAAAAGCTATAAAAAACCCTGTTGAGTGCCCGACAATACCGGAGCTTGTAAAAAGGTACGGCAAAAACACAGTGATCATCGTTGATGATTTCACAAGAGTAACTCCTGTTAGCAAAATCCTCCCGATACTGTTGAGCGAATTGAACGAAGCAGGAGTTCAGGACGCAGATATAACAATACTTATTGGCCTGGGTACGCATAGGCCTATGACTGAAGAAGAGTGCCGCGAAAAAATCGGTAGGGAAATTTATGAAAGGGTAAAGGTGGTAAATCACACATGGAATGATCCGGATCAACTTGTATATATAGGAGAGACACCGTCGGGAATTCCAATCAGGGTTAATAAGCTTTATTATGAAAGCGATGTAAGCATAGCAATAGGCAATATTATACCCCATATATATGCAGGCTACAGCGCAGGTGCAAAACTCGTACAACCAGGTGTATCAGGACCGGATACTACAGCCAGGACGCATCTGGTTGCAGCAAAAACCATAACCGAAATTTTGGGTAATCCCGAAAATATAGTCAGGCATGAAATGGAGGATATAGCAAAACAGACTGGTCTTAAAATGATAATAAATACAGTAATGAATACAGATGGAACCGTTGTGAAGGTTGTATCTGGAGATGTGGTAAAAGCACACAGAGAAGGGGTTAAAATAGCTGAAAAGATATATGCTATAGATGTTCCAGACCAGCCTGACATGGTAATATGCAGTTCATATCCAGCATACCAGGATTTGTGGCAGAGTGTTAAACCTATGACGGTTGCTTCTATGATGGTCAAAAAGCAAGGAATAGTAATACTTTTATCCCCGTGTCCGGAAGGTGATTGCCCAGGGCATCCAGATTTTACAGGTTTAGGTATTAAAACTGTTGATGAAGTTTTTAATATGGTAAATAAAGGATTAATAGAAGATGAGGTTGCAGCTTCTGTAAATATGACTGTAGCAGCAGTCAGAGAGATGGCTAAGGTAATAGTTGTAACTGAACCTCAAAACGGAATTTATGTAGAAAAATTAGGTTTAAAATTTGCCTGCAATGTTGAAGAGGCATTAAATATTGCCAATGAGTTAAATCCCAACATAGATTCTATAGGTATAATTACTCATGGTGCAGATCTCGCTAAAAAATTTTAAGGAGGTCATATATATGTCTTTTAAGGTAGTTATGGTTGACACAATTTTTCCAGACTTTTCAATTGAACAGGAGGTGTTAAATGAGATTGACGCCAACTTTGTCTTTGTAGGTGATAAGGATGAAGATGCAATAATAAACTTGGCTAAAGATGCAGACGCTCTTGTCACTGTATATGCAGAGATAACAAGGAATATAATTGAAAAACTTGAGAAATGCAGAATAATAGTTAGATGTGGTATTGGGGTAAATAATATTGATATACAGGCAGCAACAGAAAAAGGTATATATGTAGCCAATGTACCAGATTACTGCTGGGATGAGGTGTCCGACCATGCCATGGCGCTTGTCCTCACTCTTGAGAGAAAAATACTATTATTTGACAAAAAGGTAAAGTCCGGGGATTGGAGCCATGATGGTGCTACCCCTATTTATGGGTTAAGAGGTCAGACCTTTGGACTTGTGGGCTTTGGAAATATTCCAAAAATGGTTGCGAAAAAGGCTCAGGCTTTTGGTTTTAACGTAGTAGCATACGACCCATTTGTAGCACAGGAGGCCGCTGACCAGTATAATGTAAAAATGGTGTCCTTGGAAGAGCTGCTGAAAGTTTCAGATGTAATTTCAATTCATGCTCCTTTGACAGATGATACCTACCATATGGTTAACAAAGATACATTATCATTGATGAAACCGACTGCTTATCTTGTAAACACTGCAAGAGGTCCTATTGTTGATACAGAGGCACTCTATGAAGCTTTAAAAGACCATAAGATAGCCGGTGCCGCACTGGATGTCCTGGAGGTAGAACCTCCAACTAAAGTTAATCCGTTGCTAACCCTGGATAATGTTATTTTGACACCACATGCAGCATTTTACAGTGAAGCATCATCAATCAATTTAAGGCGGCTTGCCTTTACAGAAGTGGTTAGGGTATTAAAAGGAGGTTATCCCAAAAACTTTGTCAACAAAAAGCAATTATCAAGGTAAACCCGTGGGTCAATCCCCACTGGTAATATATATAAATTTTAAAGGAGGAATTATTAATGTCAACACCCTGGAAAACTGACAAATGGTTTGTTAGTCCATGGAATTATGAAAAGGAAACGACAGAAGGCTTAAATTTTGCACCGAAGATTAAAATTCATGATGTCACTCTACGCGATGGTGAACAGCAGGCAGGTGTAGTATTTAATAAGGATCAAAAGGTTGCCATAGCTGAGAAACTGGCTGAGGTTGGAGTTCACAGGATTGAGGCAGGTATGCCAGCCGTTTCTGCTCAGGATGAGGCTGCAATAAAAGAAATAGTGAAAAGAAATTTAGGACCGCAAATATTTGCTTTTGCCCGTTGCATGAAGGATGACGTTAAAAGGTCAGTTGACTGTGGAGTTGATGGTGTGGTAATAGAAATTCCATCCAGTACCCATCTGATACAAAATGGTTATAAATGGAGCCTTGAGAAAGCAATAGACTTATCCATCGAGGCGACAAGGTTTGCCCATGATAATGGACTATATACGGTATTCTTCCCAATTGATGGGACCAGAGCTGAGCTTGATTGGTTCCTTACATTGATAGAAAAAGTTGCCACAGAAGGACATATGGATGCATTAGGGCTTGTTGATACTTTTGGTGTGTTATCACCTTATGCAGCTGCATACATGGTGAAGAAGGTTAAGGAAAGAATAAAAGATAAGCCTATAGAGGTACACTTCCATGACGATTTTGGTATGGGCGCAGCTAATACATTGATGGCACTATCTGCCGGTGCTGATGTGGCTCATACAACTATTTCTGCACTGGGCGAAAGGGCCGGTAATGCTCCATATGAAGAGCTTGTACTGTCACTTTTGACTATGTATAACATTGACCTTGGTCTGAATTACAGCAAACTCTATGAGACATCGAAATTAGTCAGGGATATAGCTCATATACCCATGAGACTTAATAGACCGATAGTGGGCGACATGCTCTTTAATATTGAATCAGGTATAGTGGCTGGCTGGTATCAGAACTGTGGCAGGGAGACGCCCACAGAGGTTGCACCATTTACTCCTGACCTAGTTGGACAATTGCCAACACAGGTGGTTCTTGGTAAGAACAGCGGCATGCCTTCAATAGAGATATGGCTGGATAAGGTTGGTGTAACTGCAACGGATGAGCAAAAGACTGAGATTCTGTCAAAAGTTAAGGAAAGAGCTTTTATAAAGGGTTGGCTCTTAAATGAAAATGAGTTCAAAGAGATAGTTGCAAAAGTTGTTAAATAAGTTTAATATATAATATAGGTAAGGCCATTAGTAGGTTGAACCACTGATGGCCTTTACTTAAAGTTATGATGGACATTTGCTTAAGGCCCAAGTCTGTTATTTACTTAGCAAAAAATATTATAAATGTTGCAAAAGAGGATGAAACCCTGTAAGAAAATGTTTAAATAATAAAATTTAGCTATCACGGAGAGTGATAAGATGTTAAAGCCTTTGAAGAAAAAGACATTAGCTGAGGAAATAATTGCCTCCATTAGAGATTTAGTTATATCTGGTGAACTTAAGCCAGGAGATAAATTGCCAGGTGAAAGGGAACTTGCAGAGCAGTTATGTGTAAGCAGGGCAAGCGTGAGAGAAGCTTTGAGAGCTCTGTCGTTGGCAGGTATTATTGTAGTAAAGCCAGGCGATGGGACTTATCTTAATGATGATATATCACGTATGTTTGGTGGAGTATTCAATTCAAAACTTCTTTTTATAGTTGAAAGAAATGACGCTTTGCAACTGGCAGAGGCAAGAAAAATATTGGAAATAGAACTTGCAAGACTCGCAGCAATGAGAGCTACCATAGATAATTTGAAAGACATTGAGCATACCTTAAAAGCCATGGAAAAACATATTGGAGAACCTGATTACTTTATTAAGCAGGACGTTGCGTTTCATGTGGCGGTGTCGGAGGCAGCTCAAAACAATATTCTCTTTGAGGCAATAAATGCGATAAGAGACCTGATGACTGAGGTACAGAGAGAAATTGTTGTATATCCAGGACTAATGGAGAAATCATTTGGCTATCACAAAAGGATATATCAGGCGATTAAAGAAGGAAATACTGAGGAGGCTGCTAAAGCTATGTCTGAACATCTTGCACATGTGGAAGCTGTTACGAGAGAATTATTTCCTCTGGAAGAGTAAAAAATTATGTTTGCTGTATTAAGTTTTAATATGGTGGGATGAAGGATGAAAAAAATTGTTATTATCTCTACGGGTGGCACCATAGCAATGGGGAAAGATGAAAGTGGCCTGGCCAATATAAAGAAAGATACCATTATCGAAACATTTCAGTTTTCCAATGTCCCCAGCTCTTATCTTACCTTAGCTGATTTATGCCAGTTACGCTCATGCATATTGGGTTTTCAATCAAAAGGTTATGATGTAGTAGTAATAACCCATGGGACCGATACTCTTGAAGAGACGGCATATTTTCTTGATATATCATTAAAAACAAATATACCCATTATCCTTACAGGAGCGCAGAGGAATCCGTCACTCATAAGCAGCGACGGGCCTTTGAATCTTTATGATTCTATACTTGTTGCCTCTGATGATCAGGCTAAAGAAATGGGTGTGGTTGTAGTTTTTTCGTCCGAGATTGTAGCCGCAAGAGAAGCCACAAAATTTCACAGGACCAGAGTAGATACCTTTAAGAGTCTTGAATTTGGCCCTACTGATAGCACTCCTATCCATTGGCTTAAATATGGATGAAATAAGGCATGAATTTGAAAAACATATTTATGAGTAGGTACTATACATTGGTATAGCAATGTAGTCAGGAGAGTGAGAGCATGGATAACAACGAGCTTTATATTTTATGGACATCAGGGGATAAAGAAGTAGCACAAAAGATGGTTTTTATGTACACATACAACTCAAAACTCAAAAAATGGTGGGATGATGTGACTTTAATAGTGTGGGGACCATCCAGCAAACTCCTATCTGAAGATGTTGATCTTCAGGAAAAGGTTAAAGACATGCAAGCAATAGGTATTAAAGTACTTGCCTGCAAAGCATGCGCTGACCAGTATGGTGTAACAGAAAAATTAGAATCCCTGAACATTGAAGTTATATACATGGGAGAACCGCTTACTGAATTATTAAAATCTGGAAAACATATACTAACTTTTTAAAAAAGTAAGCATATATATACAAGCAAATAGTGCCAGGAAAATTAAAGCAATATTTAAGGCGGGGGTACCCGTCTTTTTTTTATTGACTTTTTTGTTTTACTCATATATAATCATATTAGAGCAGATAAAAGCATATATAATCAAAAATGAGCAGGTGATAGGATGTTCTCAGAGGAACGCAGGATAAGGATAATGGACATCATAAACTCAGGGAAAACGGTCACAGTAGAAGAGCTCAGCAAGATGCTGGATGTATCTGAGTCTACCATAAGAAGAGATCTAAAATACCTTGAGGGGAAAGGACTTATACACAGAACTCATGGAGGAGCAATGAATCCATTGCCCACCAATTATGAGCCGACATTTTTGGAAAAGAAAGAAGAAATGATAGATGAGAAGAAAGCAATAGGCAGAAAGGCTGCTTCTTTGATTGAGGATGGGGATACAGTAATAATAGATTCGGGTACTACTACCATGGAAATAGTAAGAAACCTGAGTGTAAACAGAGCAAAGATTGTGACCAATTCGCCCCATGCAGCAATAGAGCTTCAATATAGACAGGGCATTGAGGTGATATTGACTGGAGGTATGCTAAGGTACGAGACGCAGGCCCTGGTGGGACCTATAGCTGATGAGCTTATTCAAAGGATTAAAGCTGATAAGGCATTTATAGGTACCAACGGCATTACCTTGGATGGTTTTACCACACCTAATGTGGTAGAGGCGGCTACAAAGAGGAACATGGTAAGGAACGCAGAAAAGGTCTACATTGTGGCGGACAGCACAAAGTTTAATAAGGCGTCTTTCATGAGGTTTGCAGACTTAGACGAGGTCGACTGTATAATAACGGACTCTAAACTGCCGGAGGACGTTTACAATGAATTTTCAGGAAATGGGATAGACATAATAAAGGTTTGAAGGATGGTAGAAATGATAGCTACAGTTACTTTAAATCCAGCAATAGACCATACGGTTTATGTGGAAAGGTTTGTGCCTTGCAGTCTCAACAGGGCAGCAGACTCTGAATATTCTATTGGAGGCAAAGGGATAAATGTATCTAAGGTACTGGCAGAGCTGGGGATATCGAGTATAGCTCTGGGCTTTCTTGGCAAGAATGCCGGGCATATATCTGACGAACTTAAAGAAATGGGTATAACACCTGATTTTATTGAGGTGCCGGGGAACACACGGACCAATATTAAGATTATAGACCGCAGCAATGCGGCATCTACAGAAGTGAATGAACCCGGGCCGTGGATAACTCCCGAGTGGTTGAATGAACTTAAAGAAAGGGTGCTATACTGGGCAGAGAAGTGCGAGTATATCACGTTTTCGGGAAGCCTTCCACAGGGGCTGAATGAGGATATATACAAGGAACTTATTCAGATAGCCAAGGAGAAGGGTGCAAGGACTATACTGGATGCTGACGGAGAGTCACTGAGAAAGGGATTGGAATCGGCGCCTTATATGATCAAGCCCAATATTCATGAACTGAAAAATTTGGTCGGCCATCCACTGGATGATGAGAGGGAGGTTATGAATGTATGCAATGAGATTATATCCAGTGGCATTGAGGTGGTCATAGTGTCAATGGGCAGCAAGGGGAGTATATATGCAGATTCAAAAGGCGTATATAGGGCTTATCCATTGGAACTGGATGTGAAGAGCACTGTTGGTGCCGGTGATGCCATGGTGGCAGGTTTCTTGTATGCGGTTGACAGGGGGTTCGACGGGGAGTCCACAGCGAGGTTTGCGGCAGCCTCCTCGTCTTGCCGGATAATATCAGATTTTAAGAGAATAAGGGAATTTTATGAGAGGATAAGAATAGAGAGGTGGCAGTGATGGAGATATCTGAAGTATTAAAGCCCGAACTTATGAATTTTGAATTAAAGGCAAGAGGAAAGAGAGAGGCTATAGAGGAGCTGGCCTGGCCGATGTATGAGGAGGGCTATATAACAGAGCTTATTCTATAGCGGATAGGCCAGGTATAGTTCCGGGTATGATAGGTGGCATGCTGGCTGCCTCAATGGGCGCAGGTTTCTTAGGAGATATCATTGCCGGTTTTCTTGCTGGATATACGGTGGTGTGGTTAAAGTCAATAATCAAACTTCCGAAATCGATGCAGGGCCTTATGCCTGTATTGATACTGCCCCTCTTATCTACAGCAATAGTTGGGCTTTTAATGATATATGTCATAGGCACACCAATGAAGGCGATTATGGATGGACTTACAGGGTGGCTTATGGGAATGAGTGAGGCAAACGCTGTAGTACTTGGAGCGATATTAGGGCTCATGATGGCCTTTGACATGGGAGGGCCGGTAAATAAGGCAGCATACACCTTTGCCGTGGGACTTTTGTCATCTAATGTGTATGCGCCGATGGCTGCGGTTATGGCAGCCGGTATGACTCCTCCCCTTGGCCTGGCCTTGGCCACAGTCTTGGCAAAAGACAGGTTCACCAATGAAGAGATTGAAGCCGGCAAGGTGGCCTGGGTGCTTGGAGCCAGCTTTATCACAGAGGGTGCAATACCCTTTGCTGCAGCAGACCCCTTCAGGGTCATACCATCAATAATGGTAGGCTCAGCAGTTACAGGTGCTCTGTCTATGTTTTCTGGGTGTACGTTGACGGTACCGCATGGCGGGATATTTGTCCTGCCTATACCCAATGTGGTTACAAACATGCCGATGTATTTTATCTCAATTGTGATTGGTACTATAATAACAGCACTTATGATAATGGCATTAAAACCAAAAGTGAAGTAGATTTAAGGCCGGGGTGACCCGGCCTTTTTATTTTACAGTATTTTACAACATATGCTCCTTATGTTATCATAGTATATGATAAAAAATATCAGCAATATTATGCCTATGGTAGTTAGTATCATATATCGAAACCGTATGGCCTGTATTTAAAGGCCATCTCATCTGGCATGATAATTGCTAACATTATAGATGGGTGGTAGCAAGATATGAATGAAATAGTGGAGATCATAAGGAGTTTTCCCATAATAGCAGCCTTGAGGCATTATGAATACCTGGATGAGGCACTGCGTTCGCAGGCAAACGTTATATTTCTGTTGGGTGGAGATATTTTCTCAATCGGTGATGTTGTCAACAAGATTAAAACAAAAGGCAGGATTTCTTTTGTCCATGCTGACCTCATAGATGGTCTTGGCCGTGATAGGGTTGCAATGGAGTATATAGCCAAGACAATAAAACCTGATGGGATTATAAGTACAAGGTCATCCAGTGTAAAATATGCCAGAGAGGTAGGGCTTTTCTCCATACAGAGGTTTTTTCTCGTAGATTCCCAGGGACTTACTACAGGTGTTCATGAGGTCAGGGAATCCATGCCCGATGCAATAGAGGTGTTGCCAGGGATTATACATGATAAGACCGGGATTATTTCCTCACAAGTAAAACAACCTGTTATAGCAGGTGGACTTGTGGAAAAAAAGGATGATGTAATTAAGGCATTAAAGGCTGGAGCCATAGCCATATCAACCAGCAAGAGGGAGTTATGGTTTTTGGAGTAGGCCTTAATGATAAATTTACTGCTGGGGGTGGTAAAAAAATTATTTATATGATCCTGCAATATTTTATTAAATTATAAGGGAGGAGAAATGAAATGTCACCAATGACTCAGTATCTGGCAGAATTTTTTGGTACAATGATATTAGTACTTCTCGGTGATGGCGTTGTTGCAAACGTTGTCTTAAATAAGTCAAAAGGTCAAAACAGTGGGTGGATTGTAATAACAGCAGGATGGGGTTTTGCAGTTGCAGTTGCGGCATACATCACGGGCTGGGTAAGCGGTGCCCATCTTAATCCGGCAGTGACGATAGGGTTGGCTGCAATTGGAAAATTTTCATGGAGCCTGGTGCCCGGCTATATAGTGGCCCAGATGGCTGGTGCTTTTGTCGGCGCAGTTCTGGTATATATTATGTATATGGACCACTTTGCTGCTACTGATGATCCTGGTTCAAAGCTGGGAGTCTTTTCGACAATTCCTGCCATAAGGAATTTAGCTGTTAACTTTATTTCAGAGGTAATAGGCACTGCGATGCTACTTATCGGAATACTTGGTATAACCAATTCCAATACAAATGTAGGCTCCTTGGGCACACTTTTAGTTGGACTTTTGGTGTTCAGCATAGGTCTATCTCTTGGAGGACCTACCGGATATGCTATTAATCCGGCAAGGGACTTAGGGCCAAGGATTGCGCATGCTATTCTTCCTATACCAGGCAAGGGAAGTTCAGATTGGGGGTATGGCCTGATAGTGCCAATCTTTGGACCTATAATAGGTGGTATTCTGGGTGCTTTCATATATCAGATGTTTATATAAATTAATTGATTGGGGGAATTTTGATGGCAAAGTATGTAATGGCTTTGGATCAAGGGACTACCAGTTCCAGGGCTATTCTGTTTGACCACAGCGGCAGGATAGTAAGTGTTGCAAACAAGGAGTTTACGCAGATTTATCCCAAGCCGGGCTGGGTGGAGCATGACCCCATGGAGATCTGGGGTTCTCAGATAGGTGTTGCCCAGGAAGCGATAAGAAAAGCCGGTGTGGACCCATCTGATATAGCTGCTATAGGCATTACCAATCAGAGAGAGACGACCATAGTATGGGATAAGAATACTGGTAAACCGATCTATAATGCTATTGTATGGCAGTGCAGGAGGACTGCAGCTATATGCGATGCTTTGAAGGCCTCTGGGTTTGACAAGAAAATTACTGAGAAGACAGGTCTGATAGTGGATGCGTATTTTTCGGGAACTAAAATAAAATGGATACTGGACAATGTGGAAGGTGCCAGAGAGAAGGCGGAAAAGGGCGAGCTTTTGTTTGGAAATGTTGATTCTTGGTTAATCTGGAACCTCACAGGCGGTAAGGTGCATGTAACAGACTACTCCAATGCTTCCAGGACAATGCTCTTTAATATCCATGAGCTCAAATGGGATCAGGATATATTAAAGGAATTGAACATACCTGAGAAGATGCTCCCCACACCTATGCCGTCCAGCCATGTATACGGTGTGACGGACAAGGAACTGTTTGGTGTGGAGATACCAATTGCCGGGGCTGCCGGTGACCAGCAAGCAGCGCTGTTTGGCCAGGCCTGCTACAAACCTGGCATGGCAAAGAACACCTATGGCACGGGCTGCTTCATGCTGATGAATACAGGTGAGAAGGCTGTACCGTCTCACAATGGCCTTTTAACAACCATAGCCTGGGGGATTGACGGAAAGGTGGAGTATGCCCTTGAAGGGAGCATATTTATAGCCGGTGCAGCTATACAGTGGCTTAGAGATGAGCTGAGGATAATAGACAATTCTCCTCAGAGTGAGGAGTATGCTACAAAGGTAGAGGATACAGCAGGTGTGTATGTTGTCCCTGCATTTGTCGGTCTTGGGGCACCGTACTGGGATATGTATGCCAGAGGGACGATTGTGGGCCTCACCAGGGGTGCCAAGAGGGAGCATCTCATCAGGGCTACATTGGAATCGCTTGCCTATCAGACCAGGGATGTCTTAGAGGCTATGCAGGAAGACTCAGGTATTAATCTTGCTGCCCTAAAGGTAGATGGCGGCGCATGTACAAACAATTTCCTCATGCAGTTCCAGGCCGATATACTGGGGGTACCTGTTGACAGGCCTCAGGTAATAGAGACAACAGCTTTAGGGGCAGCATATCTTGCCGGCCTGGCCACAGGCTTCTGGAAAGACAAGGACGAGATAGCAGCCAACTGGAACGTGGATAGGCAGTTTAAACCATCCATGGATGAAGAGAAGAAAGAAAAACTCTATAAAGGTTGGAAAAAAGCTGTAGAAAGGTCCTTGAACTGGGCAGAGGAATAGTGTATAATAAAAGCAAATAAAATATTTATAATTGGCGGAGAACTGGAGAGCCATACCTGATGGCCTTGACAAAAGGCGTGTTCAGGTATGGCTCTTTTCTTTGCATATTATTTAACAAGGAGGGCTACCGATGTATGATGTCTTAATTATTGGTGGCGGGGTCACTGGCTCAGCAATAGCCCGTGAAATGTCAAGGTATAAGCTGAATATCTGCCTTCTTGAAAAGGAGGAGGATGTATGCACGGGTACCAGCAAAGCCAACAGCGCCATTATCCACGCAGGCTATGACCCTGAGCCCGGCACATTGAAGGCCAGGCTGAATGTCAGGGGAAATGCAATGTTTGATGAACTATGTGAAAATCTTGACATACCATTTAAACGTAATGGTTCTCTGGTGGTTGCATTTTCTGAGGAAGAGATGAAAAAGGTAAGAGACCTGTATGACAGAGGTATAAAAAATGGCGTTCCTGATATGGAGATAATAGACAGGGAAAGGTTGAAGAAGCTGGAGCCAAATATCAGCGACGATGCAATAGGTGCACTTTATGCCAGAACGGCAGGCGTGATATGTCCATTCACCCTTACTATTGCCATGGCTGAAAACGCTGCCATGAACGGCGTGGAGTTTTTCTTTAACAGCCCTGTTACCGGTATAGATAAACATGAAAGGTATTTCACAGTCCATACGCCGGATAACGTTTTTGAGGCAAGGTATGTGATAAATGCTGCAGGTCTATATGCCGATGAGATAAACAATATGGTTGGTGGAGAACCATTTAAGATTCGCCCCCGCAAGGGAGAGTATCTTATACTGGATAAGGTTGAGGGGGATGTTGCCCATACAGTGATCTTTCAGGTGCCTACAAAGATGGGCAAGGGTATACTTGTGACCCCGACAGTCCACGGCAACCTCATGCTTGGCCCCACTGCCGAGGATATTGAAGATAAGGAGTTCAGGGAAACTACTCCAGAGGGAATTCAAAAGGCAATAGAGGGTGCTATGAAGACTACCAGGGCATTTAACCTAAGAAATGTAATAACTACATTTACAGGTGTGCGGCCGGTGCCGGATACAGAAGACTTTATAATAGGTGAGTCAAAACTTGTGCCCGGGTTTATAAATGCTTCCGGTATTGAATCTCCAGGCCTTACATCGGCCCCTGCAATAGCTGAGATGGTAGTGGACATAGTAAAAGAAGCTGGACTTCATATGGAAGAAAAGCCGGACTTTAACCCGAAAAGGAGACCGGTCATAAGGTTTAATGAACTTACTGATGAAGAGAAAAAAGAGGTCATAAAGCAAAACCCTGCCTACGGCCATGTTATATGCCGTTGTGAGACCATAACAGAGGGTGAGATAATTGATGCCATAAGGAGGCCTGTGGGAGCGCGCTCCTTAGACGGTATAAAACGCAGGACCAGGGCTCAGACGGGAAGATGTCAGGCCGGTTTTTGCACCCCCAGGGTTGCGGAAATACTGGCAAGAGAACTCAATATGACACTGAGTGACGTGACTAAATTTGGGGGCAATTCTAAACTGCTCCTTTACAGAGTTAAGGAGCTTTTAAAAGAGGATGGTGAAAAAAATGTATAGGAGCATCGTTGTGATAGGCGGCGGCCCGGCTGGTCTTGGAGCTGCAGTAGAGGCAAAGAAACTTGGTATAGATGATGTGCTTATACTGGAGAGGGATAGGGAGTTAGGCGGTATTTTAAACCAGTGCATACACAATGGATTTGGCCTTCAAGAGTTCAATGAGGAGCTTACAGGCCCAGAGTATGCCGACAGGTTTATAAAACAGGTAAAAGAGCTGGGCATTGAGTATAAACTGGATACAATGGTACTGGATATCACTCCAGACAGAAAGATTACGGCTGTAAACAGCCACGATGGCCTTATTGAGATAGAGGCAGGTGCTGTAATACTGGCCATGGGCTGCAGGGAAAGGCCAAGGGGTGCAATAAACATACCTGGGAGCAGGCCTGCAGGAATATTTACCGCAGGGACAGCCCAGAGGTTTGCCAACATGGAGGGTTATCTTCCTGGTAAGGAGGTGGTTATCCTTGGCTCCGGCGATATAGGGCTCATTATGGCCAGGCGGTTTACGCTGGAAGGGGCCAAGGTAAAGGCCGTATGCGAGATAATGCCGTATTCCAGCGGTCTTAAAAGAAATATAGTCCAGTGCCTTGACGATTTTGGAATACCTCTGCTGCTTCGCCACACTGTAGTCAGGATTCATGGGAAGGATAGGGTTGAAGGCGTTACCATTGCTGAGGTAGACGACAAAAAAGAACCAATACCCGGTACGGAAAAGTATATCCCATGTGATACTCTGTTGCTTTCGGTGGGCCTTATTCCAGAAAACGAGCTTTCAAAAAAGGCTGGTGTAATATTGGATAAAAATACAGGCGGCGCTTATGTATGGGATGACAGGGAGACCACAACACCAGGCATCTTTGCATGTGGCAATGTGCTTCAGGTACACGACTTAGTGGATAACGTCACGGATGAGAGCCGCATAGCAGCCCAGGGTGCAGTCAGGTTTTTAAAAGAGGGTGAAAAGACCGAACCCCAGCCCATAAATATAAATCCTGGTGATGGTGTAAGGTATGTTGTGCCACAGAGAGTGAAAAAGAGCAGGGTAGAGGGTGCCTTCAAGATGTTTTTAAGGGTAACGGATGTATATGAAAATGCAAAGCTGGTGGTTGACTCCGACAAGGGAAGGCTTTTTGCAATAAATAAAAGGCGGCTGTCTCCAGGTGAGATGGAGTATATAAATGTGACACAGAGGCTCTTAAACCGCTTCCCTGATATCAGAGAGATTACTATAAAGGTCGAAAGGGGGTAGGACCAATGCAGGAAAGGTATATTACATGTATTCTCTGCCCTCAGGGGTGCAACCTGAAGGTCCAGATCGATGACGGGAAGATAGTCTCAGTAAAAAATAACGGATGCGAGAAAGGGCCGGGATACGCAAACGACGAGGTGTTTCATCCTACAAGGGTCCTCACTACGACAGTAAGGATAAGGAAAGCTAAGCTGCCGCTCCTCCCTGTAAGAACGCAGAAACCCATACCAAAGGGAAAGATTTTTGAGGCGATGAAGGTTCTTGCAGGGATAGAGGTTGAAGCACCGGTGACTGTCGGACAGGTGATATACTCAAATATATTGAACACAGGTGTTGACGTGATTGCAACAAGGAATATGAATTAATAAAAAGTGGGGAGATATGTATGTATTCCTCCAGATATATTCAGATTAAAAATCCTCTTGGTTTTCACACAAGGGCAGCCGCTATGATTTCACAGAAGGCTGGTCAGATGGAGAAGATATATGGGGCCAGGTTATATATAAGCCTTGAGAGCAGCGGCAACCGTCTGCCCATGTCCAGCTTTCTGGCGCTGCTTTCTACACCCGTCAGAGGTGGGGATAGGATTGAGGTCATGGTAGAGGGTGACGAACCTGAAAAGGTGCTGGATGAGATAGTTAAATTTATTGAATCCTGTTTTGAGGCCGATGACACCATGCAGATAGACAGCCTTTTACAGGAGGTTTCAGTAACCTATGAAAGGATATTTGAGAGTGTGCCCAGCGGTATAATTGTATTGGATATGAATGGGGTGGTCACGTTGTTCAATAAGGCTGCAGAGAAGATATCCGGTTTATCTGCTGACAGGGTTATAGGTAAGACCTATAAGATGGTTCTACCGAACTGGCCTCTGGAGGAGGCTTATGCCGAGGGAAAGACATACATGGGTATAAGATTGGACCTAAATGGCGCTGCTGTCCTTGCCAATATCTCACCTATATTTTCAACAAGCAGGATGATAGGCATAGTGTCCATTTTACAGGATATGAGGGAGATAGATAAGCTGTCCAATGAGCTTGACTCCGTCAAAGAGATGGAAAACAGGTATCATAATATGCTGGAGTCTGTGCATGATGGGATATGCCTGGTAGATAGTGATGGAATAATCGTATACGTCAACCCTGCCTATGAGCGTATAACAGGGGGAAGGTGCGAGGAACTCATTGGGAAGTTAATTTATGATGTCTCACCTGACGGTGCCAGGGCAACCGCATTGAAGTTAAGAAAGCAAATTCTCGGTGTGATCGGGACAAAGCCCAATGGTGTGAGATATGTGGCGGATCTTAACCCGATTTTTTATGGGGATAGGTTTATGGGCGTTGTTTCAGTCATCAAAGAGGTGACTGAAATACAGGATCTTACAAATAGATTAAACGAAGAAAGGGCAAGGGCAGAGTATCTTGAACAGGAATTAAAGAGGAGTCAGAAGCTGGATGAAGCCTTTAATATCATTGTTGGGAAAAACGGGAAATTAAAGGATGCACTGTCCATCGCATCAAAGGCTGCAGCAGCTGATGCCACGGTACTTATAAGGGGAGAGAGCGGTACAGGCAAAGAGCTGGTTGCCAGGGCTATACACTTCGCCAGTAAGCGAAAGGATAAGCCTTTTATCAGGGTAAACTGTGCTGCCATACCATCCAATCTTCTTGAGAGTGAACTCTTTGGCTATGAGCGAGGTGCCTTTACAGGTGCAGTAAATCAAAAACCGGGGAAATTTGAACTGGCTAACGGTGGTACAATATTTTTGGATGAAATTGGAGACCTCCCGCCGGATATGCAGGTAAAGCTTTTGAGGGTTATAGAGGAAAAGGAGTTTGAAAGGGTTGGCGGCATAACGACTATAAAAGTAAATGTCAGGATAATAGCTGCTACTAACCGAAATCTGGAGGAAATGATAAAGAGCAATACCTTTAGAGAGGACCTGTACTACAGGCTCAATGTCGTCCCCATTTTTCTGCCATCGCTGCGGGAAAGAAAGGATGACATACCCGTACTGGTAGAGCATTTCTTAAATGAACTGAATAAGAAAATGGGGAAAGACATCAAATATGTGACAAAGGAAGCCATGAAGGCTCTGGTAAGATATGAATGGCCGGGCAACATACGAGAGCTTCAGAATATAATGGAGCGATGTATTATAATGACAGATAAGGAATTCATAGATATAGATGACCTGCCCATGTATATAGTTGGTTATAAACCCGAAAGCGGCGCACTGATTAATTTTGATGGTGGTGATCTGGCTACAATGGAGGAATATGAAGAAGAGATAATCAGGTTAGCCCTGAAAAAATATGGAAGTTTCAATAAGGCAGGTAAGGTTTTGGGTCTTACACACAAGACTGTTGCTACAAAGGCCAGAAAATTTGGTATTGTAGATAGTAATGAGCAGGATTTGAGATAGGTTGATACTTTTTACCAACAGGCTTTTTTGAAAAAAGGCCTGTTTTTCTATTTTGGAGTTGGTATGAATTTTGCTAATATATAAAGTGAAAAATATAAACAAAGGAGGTTAACCATGAAAAAGTTAATTAATGATCCAAATACGGTTGTTGAAGAAATGATGGAGGGTATAGTGCAGGCATATCCTCAGTATGTAAGGAAATTGGAAGGTTTTAATGTCCTTGTAAGGGCGGATGCCCCGGTAAGCGGGAAGGTGGCACTGGTGAGCGGTGGAGGCAGCGGACATGAGCCGGCTCACGGTGGCTATGTGGGCAAGGGCATGCTGGACGGTGCAGTGGCAGGTGCTGTGTTTACATCACCGACCCCGGATGCCATTTATGAGGCTATAAAGGCTGTGGATGGTGGGGCAGGCGTACTTCTTGTGGTGAAGAACTATACCGGAGACGTGATGAACTTTGATATGGCCAAAGAGATGGCAGAGATGGATGGCATAAAGGTTGACAGCATTGTGGTAAATGACGACGTGGCGGTGGAAAACAGCACCTGGACCACTGGCAGAAGGGGTATAGCAGGTACTGTCTTTGTACACAAGATAGCCGGTGCTGCTGCAGACAAGGGGATGGCATTAGAAGAGGTCAAAAGGGTTGGAGAAAAGGTTATTGCCAACGTCCGGTCCATGGGCATGGCACTCACCCCGTGCACAGTTCCTGCTGCAGGAAAGCCCAGCTTTACCTTGGCAGAGAATGAGATGGAGATAGGTATAGGTATCCATGGAGAACCCGGCACCCATAGGGAAAGTGTTAAACCAGCAGATGAGGTGGCAGATGAGCTATTAAACAAGATTTTAGTGGATCTGCCATATGAGTCGGGTGACGAAGTGGCTGTGATGGTAAACGGTATGGGCGGTACACCTCTCATGGAGCTTTATGTCATCAACAGGCATGTGGCATCGGTATTGAAGGATAAGGGAATAAAGGTATATAAGACATTTGTGGGAGAATATATGACTTCTTTAGAGATGCAGGGAGCTTCTATCACACTCTTGAAGCTGGACGATGAATTAAAAGGACTCCTGGATGCACCGAGTGATACAATCGCTTTTAAGAACTTCGGGAGGTAATTTAAATGACTATAAACAACATCAATGTGATTGACATAATTAAGGTCATGGCTAATGCCATAGCAGAGAATAAGGAATACCTTACTGAGCTGGATTCGGCCATAGGTGATGCGGACCATGGCATAAATATGGATAGAGGTATGCAGGCTGTCCTTGGTAAGCTGCCCTCCGTAGAGGATAAAGATATAGGCACTGTATTAAAGACGGTTGGAATGACACTGGTATCTACTGTGGGTGGCGCTTCCGGGCCCTTATACGGGACAGCTTTCATGAGGGCAGGCCAGGCCGCCGCCGGCAAGATGGAAATAGATGAGAAAGATATTCTTGCCATATTTGAGGCCGCACTGCAGGGTATAAAGGAGCGCGGCAAGGCGGTAGCCGGGGAAAAGACCATGATAGACGCCTTAGAGCCGGCTTTGAAATCATACAGGGATGCTGTAGATAACAATATCGGCCTGGCCGAGGCATTAAACAGAGCTGTGTATGCAGCTAAAGAGGGCATGGAATATACAAAAAACATAATCGCCACAAAGGGTAGGGCCAGCTACTTGGGTGAGAGGAGTATAGGCCATCAGGACCCCGGTGCCACATCCAGCTATCTTTTGCTGCAGGCAGCAGCAAGGGTAGTGAACTCACTATAGGAGGCAATCTATGGTAGGATTGGTTATTGTTTCACACAGCAGAAAACTGGCTGAGGGGCTGTGCGAGCTTACAAATCAACTCTCTCAAGGGAAAGTAAAGATATTACCGGCTGGAGGAATGGAAGACGGCAGTCTGGGTACTGATGCTATGAGAATAATGGATGCGATACAGCAGGCCAACAGCGGCGATGGTGTCCTCGTTATTGCAGACCTGGGAAGTGCCATACTGAGTTCAGATATGGCCATAGAGATGCTGGATGAAGATAAAAAAAACAAAGTGGTAATCGCTGATGCCCCCTTTGTGGAGGGCGGAGTGGCTGCAGCCGTAGAAGCCTCTCTGGGAAGTGACCTCAATAAAGTCAAAGAGGCAGCTGAAGGTGCAAAAGAATTAAAAAAGATATTTTAAATAGATATGGGAGGTCAATAGTACCTCCCATATCTATTTTTAACTGAGCAGAATTAAATTGCATACTCTACCGTTACATACAAAACTCAAACACTATCTCCCATACCATTTATCTTCAAAGTAACCATGAAATACAGCGCCGAAGAGGAAACCGCCTACATGGGCCCACCACGCCACTCCGGATACGGCCCCTCCTCCAGCCAGTGTCTGGATGGTGCCGGAATATAGCTGGGAGAAGAACCAGAACAAAAGGTATACAACAGCAGGTATATGGACGATGATGGGTATAATGAATATGGAAGGCACAGCAGTCAATATCCTGGCACGAGGATAAAGTATAAAATATGCCCCCATGACCCCCGCAATGGCACCTGATGCACCTACAGTGGGATAAGGTGATAAGGGATTGAATACAAAATGGATGATTCCAGCTATAATGCCGCTCAAAATATAAAACAAGAGGAACTTAAAATGTCCCATCCTGTCTTCCACATTATCTCCAAAGAGCCACAGTACCCACATGTTGCTAATCAGATGGAACAGTCCTCCATGTAGGAACATACTGGTGATAAAGGGATAAAAATCATTGAGGACTATAGGTCCTCCACCCCTGAGCAGTTTTGAATAGTATGCAGGTATCATACCATACCGGTATACAAATTCATTAAACTGTACCTCGGGTGAGAGTATGGAATAAAGGAATACGACAGTGTTTATGAGTATTAATAATACAGTGACAAAGGGCCATCTCCTGCTGCGGATCTCATCTCTCAATGGTAGCATAAATCCACCCCTTTACAGTTTTATTTATAGTTTATTATAACATAAGATATATTGCTACATAAATAATTGTACCCTAAGGGTATTTACAAATTGGTAAGGGTGTGCTATTATTTTTATAAAGATACCCCTCTACCCTGGGGGTGTAAATGAGGTGATAACTTGGATCTGAAACACAGCGTGATTGAAAGATATGAAAAAGAGGCCGAAGGTAACGATAACCTGAGCTGTGGAGGTAAAAACATAGAACTGGCGGAACTTAAAGAGGGTGAATCCATTCTTGATATAGGTTGTGGTAGGGGCATAGATGTTTTGAATGCAGCGAATGTAATAGGTGAAAGTGGATATGCTGTTGGCATAGATGTAACCCCAGCCATGGTAAAAGCGGCCAATGAGAACCTGAAAAAGAGTGAGGTTAAAAATGCTTCATTTATACTGGCTGAGGCGGAAAATTTACCATTTGAAGATGATAGGTTTGACGTGGTTATAAGTGACTGTGTCATAAATCATTCTAAAGATAAGGAAAAAGTATATAGAGAGCTATACAGGGTTTTAAAACCAGGGGGCAGGATTGTCATATCCGATGTGGTCTCTTTGGAAGAACTTCCCGATGAGATAGTGAATGACCCTGAAGAATGGGCAGACTGCTTTGGGGGTGCCATACCAGAGGATAGGTATATAAGCATCATAAGAGATGCGGGGTTTAAGGACATTGAGTATTTAAAGAGGAGAGAGTATCTGAAAAAGGGATATATGGTGGCGAGCATAACTATAAGAGCCTGTAAAGGAGGTGAATATTGATGAAGGCAGTGACAAAAAAGAAAAATGATTGCTGCAATGTACAGTCTAAGGGAGTAGCTCAGTGCTGCTCCAAGACTTCCAAACTGGTTGTTGGATGTCATGATTAACCAATGTGGCGGTATACCCGCCACATCCATGGGGGGATTTGATGTATTTTAGCAGATACAATATTATAGTGCCCTTTGAGGATAAATATGCCATAATCAATCCGCTCTCAGGCAACCTCGATGTAGCATCACAAGATGAGATAGAGAGGCTTAAAAAGCCAGAAGAGCTGATGGATAATTTTGACCTGTTGGACTATGGCATATCCCGGGGGTATATCTATGAGAGTAAAGAGGATGAAGAGGTAAGGATAGAAGATGCGTATAGGGAATTTCTGAATATAATGGAGACAAATCAGACGCAGATACTGCTTATACCAACCTATGGCTGCAACTTCTCATGTATATACTGCTATGAGAGAGGAATACCAGGAAGGCATGATGTCATATCAAAAGAGGCTGTGGATGCCTTTTTTTATGATATCGAGGAAAGGCTGAAGGATGAAAAGGTAAGGCCATATATCACCCTTTTTGGCGGAGAACCTTTTATTAACTCGGCACATCAGAAAGAGGCCATGTCATATATAGTGTATAATGCTGCCAAAAAGGGATATGAAATAGCCGCAGTGACAAATGGCTATGACCTGATGGATTATTTGGATATTATAAAGAGGGCAGATATTAAGGAGATACAGGTAACCTTAGATGGCCCGCCTGAGGTGCATAACAAAAGGCGCAGGCTTATAGGAGGGAAGGACAGCTTTGGAAGGATAATTGAGGGTATGCACGCCCTTATTGAAGCGAGGATTCCGGTCAATCTCCGTGTGGTGGTGGATAGGGATAACTATGACAGCCTGCCTGAGCTCGCTGAAATACTGGATAGGGAAGGGTTTTTAGACCTGCCTGATGAAACATTTAAGACACAGATAGGCAGAAACTATGAGCTCTTTGAGTGTTCATTAAACCACGGGAGCCTTATAACACAGGCTGAGCAGTGGGCATATTTCGAGAGGCTCTCCAGAGATTATCCGATACTCAGAAAATTTCATAAGCCTGACTTTAAGGGGATAAGGAATGCCATTCTCACAGGTTCCATGTATTCACCGACCTTTGACACCTGCCCGGCTGGTAAGAAGGAGTGGGTGTATGACCTCTATGGCGATATATACGGCTGCACAGCAAGCTGCGGCAGGAAAGACTACAGGCTCGGCACATATTATCCGGAAAGGAAGATATATGAGGATAGGTTGAGACCATGGAGAGAGCGAAATGTGCTTAACATAAAGGAATGCAGGGAGTGCCCTGTAAGCCTGGTGTGTGGAGGGGGATGCGGTGTGGTGGCCAATGAAAAGAATGGCAGCATATTATCTCCGGACTGCCACGATATAGGGTCTATATTTGAAAGCGGTATCAAGTATTATAGTAAAGATATAAGGGAGGCGTTACAATGATTAGAGAGGTAAATGCGGACAATTATGAAGAGGTGGTATTAAAATCCAGGAGGCCGGTAATTGTGGACTTTTAT
Organism: Thermoanaerobacteraceae bacterium; assembly: GCA_030016635.1. GTDB lineage: Bacteria > Bacillota > Thermoanaerobacteria > Thermoanaerobacterales > UBA4877 > JASEJQ01. The sequence goes on from JASEJQ010000009.1 coordinate 38,953, forward strand.
TCTACTGACTGTCCTCCGTGCAATCAACTGGAGCCAATCTATGAGAGGCTTGCGGAGACCTATGGGAAGCACATGGATTTTATTAAGATTTACAGGCAGGGGAACAAGGAATTTGCAAAGAGCCTGGGTGTTACAGGTAGCCCCACTGTCCTGTTTTATAGGGATGGCAAAGAGGTAAGAGAGAGGTTAAATGGATACCTGACGAAGCCGGAGGTACGTAAGGCCATAGAACAGGTTATAGGGTTTTCCATCATGGATAGGGAACCAGAAAGGGTAGAGTGCGATGTGCTGGTCCTTGGTGGTGGACCTGCAGGTCTTACAGCAGCGCTCTATGCCTCACGGGCAAAGCTAAATACTGTGGTCGTGGATGAGGGAGTAACAGGTGGCCAGGCCGCCAACACATACTACATTGAAAACTACCCTGGCACCAGCGGTTCAATTGAAGGGAAAATCCTTACGAAGAATATGAGGGAGCAGGCTGAATCCTTTGGCGCAGTTATCGATGACCTCAAGGAAATAGTTGAGATAAAACTCACTGATACAGAGAAGTACGTAAGGACAGAGGATAAGATATATTTTCCGAAGGCAGTGGTACTGGCAATGGGTGCACAGCCGAGAAAACTTCCTGCAGAGAATGAGGATGTATTCAGGGGTAAGGGTATACATTACTGTGCCATATGCGACGGTTCCATGTATGAGGGAAAACATGTTGCTGTAATTGGTGGTGGCAATTCAGCCATTCAGGAGACACTCTATCTATCCAACATTGCAGATAAGATAACCGTAATTCATGAGTTTGACAACCTACAGGCCTCCAAGGTGCTTCAAGACAAGGTATTTAATAACCCCAAGGTCAACTTTATCTGGGAGTCCCATGTAGAAAAGGCTGAGGGTGATGAGATGCTAAAGAGGCTTTTCTATAAAAACCTGAAGACAGGAGAGGTTAGCAGCATAGATGTTGACGGGGCCTTTGTATATATTGGCTTATCACCAAAGACGGATATCTTAAATGGCCAGGTTGAGATAAATCAGTATGGATATGTAAAAACAGATGAAGACCTCATGACGAGCGTAAAAGGCGTATTTGCTGCAGGGGATATAAGGGACAAAAAGGTAAGACAGGTAGCTACTGCAGTGGGTGATGGCGCTACCGTCGGTGTAAATGTCGAGAGGTACTTATCTGGGATATAGGGGCGATGACAATGGGATGCTGCGATACAGAAATGGAAACGGGGTGTTTGATATGTGGAAAGGACTTAGTTTATCTGGAAAAGCCGGTATTGAAAAGATGCGAGATATGTGGCAGAGAAGAACTAACTCATGCCCACTGTACGGATGGGCATTACGTCTGCGACGACTGTCACAGCAAAGATGGCATAGAGGTAATTAAGGAATACTGTCTTAGTACTAACCTGGAAGACCCAATGGAAATAGCGGAAAATATAATGAAAGACTCAAGGATACCCATGCATGGCCCTGAACACCATGCTCTGGTGCCCGCCGTTATAGTGACAGCATATAAAAATCTAACCGGAAAAGCAGATGATGAGGATATAATAGAGGCACTGGAAAGGGGAAGGCAGATACCCGGCGGCGCATGCGGCTATTATGGGGCATGCGGAGCAGGGATAGGTGTTGGCGCAGCTATAAGTGTCATATTTAAAGCCACACCCATGACACCTCTCAAGAGGTCGAAGGCACACCTGGCTGTTGCTAAGGCCTTAGAAGAGATAGGAAAGGCTGGTGGTGCCAGGTGCTGCAAGAGATGTACCAGGCTCTCTATAGAGGTGGCAAAGGGATTTTTCAAAGAGGAATTCAATGTGGTCTTCCCAGATGATTACGATATAGATACATGTGAGTATACGAAGGTCAATAGAGAATGCCTCTATAAATGTAAATACAGAAGCAGAAAACCCCTGCTTGTATAATAAGTAGGGGTTTTATTTGGGTCTATTTGGACCAGAAAAATTTTTTAAAACAGTTATTGACATATGCCAATAATGGTGGTATTCTATTTATAGAATTAATGGCATATGCCAATTATAAAAAGGAGGTGTGAACATGCCGAGAGGAGATGGAACAGGTCCTATGGGTCTTGGCCCAATGACAGGCAGGCGTATGGGTTTTTGCGCAGGGTATAACAGGCCCGGCTATATGGGATTTGGAAGATATCCCATGCGGTTCGGGAGAAATCCATATCCCGCTTATTATGCATCCTGGGGGTATGACAAAGACGAAGAAAGAAATTATCTGCAAGCAGAAGCAAAATATTTAGAGAAAGAGCTTGAAGAGATTAAGAAAAGATTGGACCAGTTAGATAAAGGCGAATAAATTATTTTATTGGATCAGGATACGGTGGTTTTAAACCATCATATCCTGATTTGTTTAATGCATCTGCTTGTCATTCATCATATCAGGTGTTAAATCCTTGTTATAAGCATATGTCAATATCATATTACATACGCCATCTATGATAATATGAATTGTAAACTCTTTATTTACAAATTCCTCATAAAATCATCACACATACATTACAGTTTATCAAATGCCTCTGTTATCCTATAATTGAAAACAAAAATAAAAGCAGAAAGGGGTTATAAAAATGAAAAGTGCAAGTTTTAAAAGGTTAGTAGCATCATTGTTGGTTGGAGGTACACTAATGACAGGAGGGATGGCATTGGCCGCAAGCGATGACAGTATAACCGTCACAGACAATGCCACAACAACAGTGACAAGGCAATACCTGGGTTTGGGTTATCAGGCTATGAGAGATGGCGAAAGGCCTGGCCTTAGAATCGGTGGTGCTCAAGGTATGAATCAAGAGGTTGCAGACTTCCTCGGGGTTTCTATTGAAGACCTGATAGCAAAAAGACAGTCAGGAATGTCTCTGGCAGACATAGCAAAGGAAAAGGGAATCACAGAGGAGCAGCTTATAAACTTTATATCGGAGAATCGAAATGAAGCCTTGAAAAAGCTGGTAGATGAAGGCAAAATAACACAGGCGCAGTTAGAGCAGCATCAGACCTATATGGAACAAAGGATAAAGCAAAACATTGAAAGCACTTCAACTGGTCCAAAGGGCTTTGGAAATGGAATGGCACAGGGAAGAAGAGCCGGTAGATAATTTTTAACACTTATTAATTAAGGGGCGGCTAAGGCTGCCCCCTAATTGTATTTTTTTTCATCAATGTTTATTCTTGTCCCCTTCTATGCCTCTTTCTTTTACAGCACATATTGCTGCAGAATTTGTCTTGAAAAACGCATTCTAAATCATGCCCACCACAATTTGGGCATATGAATCCTTCTTTTTTTATCTTTTCTAAATCCTCAAAGGTTTCATCCCACATAGTACCACATTCTTTGCACATTACCCTGCATACGTTCCTTACATAGTTTCCGCCTTTTACTTTGATTGCTTTACCATTGACCAGGCTATCTGCCACCTTTTTTCTTGCAGAGCTTAATATGTTCTGGAATGTAGCCCTGGATACATTCATAAGCTTTGCACATTCTTCCTGGTCTAACCCTATAAGGTCTTTTAGCCTGATAGCTTCCAGTTCCTCAACCGCAAGGATATTTTCATCATAAACTCCTTCTGGAACATTGTATGGTATATATTGACTTACTGAAGGCAAAGCAGATATTCTTCTTTGTTTTACAGGTCTTGGCACAAAAATACCTCCATAACTTTTCTTTTATCTATTATCTATATAATATTCCTAAATTGGCCAAATATCAATGCCATATATTATCCATACTTCTTCTAATTCAACTGTCGACTATTAGGGTGTGTATTCTCTTTGTTAAATAATATAAATGTGTAATATACCTCCTTTTATTTGTAAATTTTATTAGTATCTTTGTAGATCGAATACATTGCTAATTCTTAATAACACAATATCAACATTATTGGCAACATATGACAATAATTATTTTTAAAGGGACTCTTATGGTATAATACTTTACAGAAGGGGGGGATATATTAATGGATGAGTTAATAAATGAAGCATTAAGCAAAAAGGCATGGGCGATTATTGGAGCAACACAGAGAAAGGAGAAGTTTGGCTATAAGATTTATAAAGCATTAAAGGACCATGGATATGAAGTATACCCTGTAAACTCACGCTATGATGAAATAGACGGTGAAAAATGCTATCCTGATCTTTCTTCATTGCCAAAGATACCTGAGGTAGTAGATCTTGTGATATCTCCAAGCAAATCTGAGGAATTTATAAGAGAAGCAGCTAAACTCGGTTGTGAATTTATTTGGTTTCAACCAGGGGCTGAAAGTGATGAAATGATAAATCTATCTAAGGATTTGGGCCTTAAGGTTATAAGCGGTGTCTGTGCAATGTTTGAAGCCGGACGAGTATAACAACAAAATTTTAAGGGCGGTAGATAAAATACTTATTTACCGCCCTTATTTCATAATTAAAAAGACGATGCCTGAACTGTTTGAGTTACTTCTAGGAGCAGTTTAGTTGCCTCGTGGTTAATACACGTAATGCATAGAAATATTATTGACATATGTCAATAATAAAGCTAAAATATATTTAGCATATGCTAAATATGAGGAGGTGAAGAAGATGAGAGTTGCTATTTCATCTACAGGGACTGACATTGATTCAATAGTAGATGAAAGGTTTGGAAGGGCGAGGTATTTTATCATTGTAGACACTGAAACCGGTGAGCATGAAGCTATAGATAACGAAGCATACCAATTGTCAGGCGGGGCAGGGGCCAAGACGGCTCAAATGATTATAGAAAAAGGGTCAGAAGCTGTCATATCAAGTAATATTGGACCGAATGCCATGGACGTAATGGAGAAAGCAGGGATAAGAGTATACCGTGCTTATAATATGTCAGTTAAAGAAGCAGTAGATTTATTTAATAAAGGGCTGCTTCAAGAGATATTGCAACCAACATCAAAGGGGCACCATGGGGGAATTTGATAATTATGGCTAAAATTTCTATTTTAAGTGGTAAGGGCGGTACAGGTAAGACCTTTGCCTCGACAAATCTGGTTAGGGTATTGCCAAATGCCACCTACATAGACTGTGATATTGAAGAGCCTAACGGGAGGATTTTTTTAAATCCAATTATAGAAGATATAAGTGATGTATACACAAAAGTTCCTCTGATAGATGATAACAGGTGTGAGAGATGCGGTATTTGCAGTAAGGTATGTAGATTTGGTGCACTAATTAATCTTGGAAGGGAAATACTTATACTGGATCACTTATGCCATTCTTGTGAAGCATGTTATGAAATGTGCCCGATGAATGCAATAACTATGGCAAATAGAAAAATTGGCGAAATAAGTACCGGGGTATCCAGAGGTATAGATTTTATTGAAGGGAGATTGAATCCAGGTGAACCCTCTGGAGTACCTATTATAAAACAGATAAATATACTAATAAAAAGCATTGAGCTTTCTATTGTAGACAGTCCGCCCGGTACATCCTGCAGTGTAGTAAATACTATAGAAGATAGTGACTTATGTATACTTGTTACTGAGCCGACGCCATTTGGACTTCACGACCTCAAACTGGCAGTAGAGCTTGTAAAGGAAATGGATATACCAATGGCAGTGATAATAAATAAGTCAGGCAGTGATAATCAAATTATATATAATTACTGCATGAAAAATGACATTAAGGTATTAATGGAGATCCCTTATGACAAAAAAATAGCCGAGCTATATTCAAGAGGGACTTTAATAGCTGAGGCGGATTCAACATATGAAAAAATGTTTGTGGATCTGGCGGAAAAAATATTGGAGTTGATTGAAAATGAAGCAGCTGGCAATAGTGAGTGGTAAGGGTGGAACAGGTAAAACGACTATAGCAACAGCAATCTCCTCTATCCTGAATAATAAGGTCATGGCAGATTGTGATGTGGAGGCTGCAGACCTCAATATTCTATTAAAAGGAAAAAAGATAAAGGCTTCAAACTTCAAGGGGAAAGAGATTGCAGCAATTGAGTATAGTGAATGCAACTATTGTGGCATATGTGAGGATGTATGTAGGTTTGATGCCATAAAAGACATCAAGGTTAATCCATATAAGTGTGAGGGATGTGGCCTATGCACATTAAAATGTCCTTTAGATGCTATAAAAATGAAGTGGGTGGAGACGGGAGAAATTGTTGTATTGGAGATTGAAAATGGACAATTATGCGAAGCCCAGCTGAGCCCTGGTGCAGATGGTTCAGGAAAGCTTGTAACAGAGGTCCGTAAGATGGCAATATCAATAGGTGAGGAACCCGAGTGGATAATAATAGATGGCCCTCCGGGCATAGGGTGTCCGGTGATAGCTTCAATTACAGGCGTTGACGCTGTCCTTGTGGTAGTTGAACCAACATTATCAGGGTTTGAAGACATGCAGAGGGTTATAGATGTCATAAAGGATATTGGCTGTAAAATTTTTGTCTGTATAAATAAGTGGGATATAAATTTCAGGGTATCGCAAAACATCATGTCATTTTGTGAAAGTAGAGGTATTCCAGTTGCAGGTAAAATATATTATGATGAACAGGTGATAAATGCCTTAAAAGAAACAAAAGGTATATCAGAATTCAATGATAGCGATGCATATAAGGAAATAGTAAGAATGTGGGAATATATAGAAAAACATATATGAACAAATTTCAAAAATGGTTACACTGTAAAAACCCTTATGAAGAATGATATGCAACATCAAATGCAACCTTAAAGCGAGTCTATGATACTCTTGATAAGTGGCAAGTGTAGCCGGGGCATCTGGCATGGACGCCGGATGAGCCGACTTTGAGGCAAGGACGCCGAATGGAGGCGTACCCGGCGGAACCAAGCCACGAATTATTAGAGTATCAAGACGAACGATCAGGTGCATAGATGTTGCTATCATTCGTGGAATACTGCTTTGTACACTAAAATCAAAAATGGTTGCACTGTTTATATCAAACCAAGGAGGGATAATAATTGTCAGAGTGTCAAAATTGTACGGTTGAGAAAACTTCAAAGAAAACAGGATTTGTGGATTGTAATCAGTACAGCTCAATAAAAAATGTTATAGGTGTGATGAGTGGTAAGGGCGGGGTTGGTAAATCTACAGTATCTGTTATGATAGCAAATAGGCTGAGCGAAATGGGCAATAAGGTTGGCATTTTGGATGCCGATATGACTGGCCCCAGTATTCCTAGACTATTAAAAGTTAACAATAGAAAAGCAGAGGGGAGTGAGTTGGGAATATTACCAGCGGTTTCGGATAATGGTATAAAGGTCATGTCACTAAATCTGCTTTTGGAGGATGAAGAACAACCTGTAATATGGAGAGGCCCTTTGATTTCTGGTGCAGTGAAGCAGTTCTGGACCGACGTATTCTGGGGCGATCTTGATTATCTGATAATCGACATGCCACCGGGTACGGGGGATGTAGCACTCACTGTAATGCAATCTATTCCATTGGATGGAATAATTGTGGTGTCAGTTCCACAGGACCTTGTTTCTATGATAGTGACAAAAGCAGTTAATATGGCTAAATCTTTAAACATTGAAGTTATTGGACTTGTAGAAAACATGAGTTATTTAATCTGTCCCCATTGCAACGAAAAGATAAATATATTTGACTATGATGAGAGAGAAAGTTTTCTTAATTCTATGGGGATACCTCTGCTTGGGGAGTTACCCATGAGTAAAGGTATAGCGGATATTACTAAAGGGACTGCTCAGTTTGACGAAGAAATAAAAAAGGATATAGATGAAATAACCAATAAGTTGGTAAACTTTATTAATAATAAGGGAGGTAACGAAAAATGAAGGTTGCAATAGCAAGTGAAGGAGATTATGTAAGCAGGCATTTTGGACATTGTGAAGGCTATACAATATATGAAATTGCAGAAAATAATATAATTAGTAAAGAATTTATTGAAAACCCAGGACACAGGCCGGGATATCTGCCATTATTTTTAAAAGAAATGGGTATTGATGTAATAATTAGTGGTGGGATGGGTGAGAGTGCTAAAACACTGTTTGAGGAACAAAATATTGAGGTTATAACAGGTATTGAAGGTGAATGCGATGATGCTGTATCCGATTATTTAGCAGGACGTCTGATGTCAACAGGTAAAACATGTGAAGAACACCAATACAAGGGACAATGCAATGATGATTGATAAAATAGGGTATGATAAGATCTTATGGATGAGAGAATTCCTTTAATTAAGGATTTATTGAGAAAATCAGGATATAGGCTTACAAAGCAAAAAGAGGTTATCTTAAAAGCTATATTAAATGAAAATAGACATTTAACCGTAGAAGAAATATATGAAAAAATTAAGAAACATGGCATAGGCCTGGCCACCACATATAGGACAATTAACATGTTTCAGGATACTGGTATTGTTAAAAGAATAGATATAAACAACAAAAGATATTATGAACTAAAAATTTATAGCAAGAAACCACTGCATATACATTTTAAATGTATGAAATGTGGGAAGATAATTGACGTGGATGATATGGAAATTATCATAGAATATTTAAAGGTTAATAATAAAGCAGAAAAATTTTATGGATTTGAAATAGATGATGCAAATATAATATTAAACGGCATATGCAAAGAATGTAAAGATTGTAATATCAGCTAATACACATATACCTTCAAAGTTATATAAAAAAGGAAGTGACTAAACCACTTCCTTTTTTACTGTATCTACATATTTTGCTGCTGAGAGACCGGCTACCAAGCCTTCACCTACTGCCTTAGCCACCTGATATGGTGCACCGGTACAGTCACCTGCAGCAAATACTCCAGGTATATTGGTATTCATCATTCTATCGACCTTAATTGTGCCATCATCCATTTCTAAACCAGGAATTAATTCCGTTATAGGTGTTACTTTTTTAATCAAAAAAATACCATCAATATCTATGGATTGATTTTTCAATTGCAGGGTTTGTACTTGAATATCATCACCTATTATTTTCACTGGTTTATCAGATATTATTTTTACATTGTTATTTAATGAATATATTGATTTATACAAGGGTATATAATAGACCATTTCGGCAAGTTCTGAAAGAAAATTGGCTTCTTCTTCTCCTTCATTATCCTCACTGATAACTGCGACGGTTTTATTTTTATATAGAGGCCCATCGCATGTTGCGCAATAACTGACACCTTTTCCTAAATACTTTTTTTCACCTGGAATGTATCTATTCCTTGGTATACCAGTAGCTATTATTACTGATAATGCATCAATAAAGTTATTATTTGCGTTTATTACAAAATAGTCAGCGGCTTTGTATATATTAATAACTTTATCAGGATATTCCGGTATTCTCAATTTTAAAGCATGGTCTTTATATTTTTTCAATAATTCTTCTCCTGTTATTGAAGGACATCCAAGATAATTATCCACACTTGGAGCTTTTAACAAAGGAGAGGTTGGATTTTTACCTGTAAATACAATAACATCTTTATTTCTGATCTTGGCATTTACTGCGGCGGAAAGCCCTGCCGGGCCTCCACCTATTACAGCAATGTCATACATTGTCATCGCTCTCCTTGATGTATCTTGACAATTTTTCTTCCAGCTTTTCGATAGGCATATAACCCACAACTCTATCTACCAGTGCACTATTTACAAATACGGCAAGTGTTGGTATGCTCATCACGTTGTATGTGGTGGCTATTAATGGATTTTCGTCAACGTTTAGCTTGGTTACCTTTATTTTATCCCCATGTCTTCTATCAAATTCTTCAAGAACCGGGGCAGTCAATCGGCATGGTGCACACCAGGGAGCCCAGAAATCTACAAGGACAGCTTTATCTTTTATAAAGACCTCTGAAGAAAAATTAGAATCACTTACGTTTTTTATCATTATATTACCTCCTTTAGTACCATCCCAGGGTATATGGGTTTTACAAAACAGATATTAGCATATGTCATTAACTTTGTCAATAAGTTTCTTCACTGTAGTCAAATAATATTGACATACGCCATTTATTAGTATATAATCCTAATAAAAAGGAATTTATTGGCCAGAAGGTCAAATATATTCTGTGTATAAAAACAATATAATATCATTGAAACAAACCATGAAGGTAGCTGCATGTAACAGCGAATTTCATGGTTTTTTATTTTAAATTTTGTTGAGGGAGGTAAAATCATGTATAGCAAAGCAACAAGAAATATTGTTTTGAGTGCATTATTTATAGCACTGGGTATAATTATACCCATATTTTTTCATGCCATTGGTATGGGGTCTGTGTTTTTGCCAATGCATATTCCTGTAATTTTAGCAGGTTTTTTTCTTGACCCATTATATTCACTGTTTGTCGGAGCACTCACACCAATCCTGAGTTCTTTGATGACAGGAATGCCGCCATTGATTCCTACGCTACCAATTATGGTATTTGAATTAAGCACCTATAGTTTATTAGTAAGTGTAATCTATAAAAAACTCAAGCAGAACGTTTTTACTTCATTGCTTGTTTCCATGCTGGCAGGTAGAGTGGTTGCGGGTCTAATAGTATGGTTTTTGATAACTTTTTTCTCAATGAATATGCCGTCTCCATTGGTGTTTATATACACCAGCATAATAAACGGTCTTCCTGGGATTATTATTCAGCTTATATTGATACCTACAATTGTAATACTTGTTGAGAGGAGATTGAAACATGAATAATTTAAAATATTTTGATAATATGGCGCATAAATGGGATGAAATTGTCAAACATGATTATAATAAAATTGATTTTGTCCTGGATATGCTTGATATGGCTGAAGGAGATAAGGTGTTAGACGTTGGTACTGGTACAGGAGTTCTTATACTGCCTCTTTTAAAAAGGGTTGGAAACAGAGGCCACATTACTGCTATTGATACCTCAAAAGAAATGCTTGAAGTGGCCAAAAAGAAATATAACCATCCAAATGTCAACTTTATAGAAGCTAATATAGAAAATTTTTCTGCTAAAGCTGAATCATATGATTACATATTTTTTTATTCTGTTTTCCCACATATAGAGGATAAAGTGAAGGCTATTGAAAATGCTCATAAACTTTTGAAAAACAATGGCTCTATTATAATTTTTCACTCAGAAAATCGCAAAGCTATAAATAAACTTCATAGCCAGATACCTGGTTTATCAGATCATATTTTGCCACCTCCAGATGAAATAATGGACATATTAGATAAGAACCATATAGAGTGTGTTAACAGTATAGATAATGAGGACATGTTTCTGGTTATTGGGGAAAATAGGCTTGTTTAAAGCACTTTATATTAGGGGTTTGAAACGGCATTACATTACTATTGAGAAAACTTCCGAGATGAGAGAAGTAAAACACTATTATCAAAAAGGAATTTTAGCCAGGAATGGTATAGACAAATAGATTTTAATGTTAATTCTAATTTATATATATCCCCCTTGTACAAGGGGGATATATATTATAAAATCAATTAGAGTGCTTTCTTTTTACGCTCATTTATACCTAATCGTTCCTTTAAAGCCTGCTGCAATAATTGAGAGAAGTTTATTTCAGCTTTCTCAGCCGCATCGTTTAACCATTTAGGCAATGTCAGGGTCTTTTTTACAGCTTTGTTTGCCATCTCGTCCCTAACAGGAGGCATGTAGACCTCAACAGGTACAACAAAAGAGCCTTCCGGAGCGTGTATTTTCTCAGGCGGGGTGGGCTGTGGTATGAAGTTACCATCCTCTTCCATACCATATAGGTGCAGTTCCAGAGCATCCTTGGCCATAGCAAGGGCATCTTCAAGGGTATCACCCTCGGTTATACAGCCAGGTAAGTCAGGGAATGTTATAACATAGCCTTTTATATTGCCGGGCTCAAACACAGCGGAGAATATATATTTATCCATAACATTACCTCCTTGATATATTCACAAATTATTCTTACAAACATGATATCATTTTAAACCTGCCTGCTTAAAGATATTATTTAGAGTTTTCGGGTCAAGGTCCTTGTTGTGGTTAGGAATAGTGACCTTACCGGGTTTTATGGGATGGATAAGCTGGATATGTGAACCACGTTGGTTTTTTACAATCCAGCCGTCTTTATACAAAATTTTAAGGACTTCTTTAGGCTTCATTAATTTTTTCCTCCCAACAACAATATTTTAACACGTGTAAATAGCACGTGTCAAAAATACTTTATCTATTATTGCCTCTCAGATGAACAGTACACAATAAAAATATTTTTACTGATATTTATAAGTGCTTTTCATGTTTATATTTGAGAAAAGGGATATACTGGCATGACATTTTGGGGTATCCATTACAGATATCCTGAAT